>NZ_NPDG01000132.1:0-88704 GCF_002272225.1 Bacillus sp. 7894-2 | reverse complement strand
AATTTAGCCGGTTTTTTGCATAAAAGCTATTTATGTTTCTTTCTTCTCATGCCCAAGTAAAACAGATAAGAAAACATTCCAAACCATCTGAATAAAAACGGCTCTTTCATGTCCTTTTTTTCAATACGATGCCGTTTTCGCTCATCTTTTGGCTGATCAATATATTTTACTACTGTCTGTGTAAGATACTTTACATAATCGTTGGATTTCATGTCCATACCTGCCTTTTTCCATACAGAATTGCAGGAACTGCCTGCTATTTATCATTTACAAGTATGTCCAACGGGTTTTCACTCTAAACAATCTATTATTTCTTGTATGATTTCTGCTTTATCTTTATTCGTTGTATCAATGATCACATGGGCGGTTTCTTTATAGAGCGGCATCCTTTTTTCATAAAGTTCGTGGATCAGCCTCTTTTTATCGCCCTTCAGCAGCGGTCTGGTATGATCCTTCTCAATCCGTTTAAAGATTTCTTCAGGAGACGCATAAAGGAAAAAAACAATTCCTGTTTCGCTAAGCCTATTTCTGTTTTCAGGCTTTATCACAATGCCCCCGCCAGTGGTTATAACACCCGCTCTGTCATCCATTTCATTTAATATATTGGATTCAAGACTTCTGAAGTATTCCTCTCCATGCTGCGCGAAAATATCATTAATATTTTTATTCTCGCGCTTCACTATTTCTTCATCTGTATCAATTACTTCCTGATTTAAGCAGGCTGCCAGCTCTTTTCCTATCGTAGTTTTGCCGGAACCCATGAATCCGATTAAAAAAATAGGCTTCATTTTTATCCCCACTCAGTTTTTTTCAATCCATTTTATCATTTTTTGCAGGTCTGTGTCATAGTAAGCATAACCGGAAATTTCTTTATCAGATCCAATTTTTGTTTTGAAGGTAATCTGAATTAAGCTTGCTGCCACTGGAGAAATCTCATAGGAAACCGATCCTTTTTTAAACGAATAAACTCCTGACTCTTTCGGGTCTGCATTTTCACTCAGCATTTTTTCTGTTTTTTTAAAGGAACTCAGCAGGTAGTATTCCTGCTTTAGGACGGTTTCCGACTGATTCACAATCCTTTTCTCGGAAATAAACTGGTCTAATTGAATGGTAAGAAGAAAGAGTGCAGCCAGTATAAGTGTTAAAGTAAGAGGATAAGAAAATCCTTCCTGATTACGGTACATCAATATCCTCCATATCCATTAAGTAATATAGAAACGCGGAATGCTTTTGATCAAAATCATCCGAAACATTTATTTCAACCCCGCCATTGACAGACGCAAAGGTAATGGCATTTAGTTTTTGAAGGACAATCTCATGGCCCTTCATATCCACTCTCCTCCGCAAGTTAGATCCATATTTTTCATAAAGCACACTTTTCCCGTCTATAGTCAAAACAATTGATCCAGCTGTTATATTTGCAGCATCAGCGAGCCTGATTTCCTTTTTCAGCTGGTTGATAAATACATGCCATTCAAGTCTTTGTGTCCTGGCTTCCATTTTCCAGTCCTGAAAAAGGGAATTTAAGCCCACCGTCAAAAAGGAAACAATCAATAAAAATATTGAAAATGAAAACAGCATTTCAAGCATGGTAAACCCCTTATCACTGAAATACCTCACACTTTTCCTTTGTGTTATCCCGTACATTATCATACCTTATGCAAACCTCCATAAATCCTTGGTTTTCCTTAAGGAATATTTGATAGACTGTCTGATTTTTTTTTATGGTCTTCCCCTCAGGAAAACTCCCCTCCGATGCAGCCTCCATAAGACTCTCATAAAGCAGCTGGGTGCTTTCATAATCCTGTTTTACCTCTTCAGAATGCACAAGTGCCTTTATGACAAGAGGAAATATTATTCCCGCTGCAAGCAGT
The DNA here is from genome assembly GCF_002272225.1 of Bacillus sp. 7894-2. NCBI lineage: Bacteria > Bacillati > Bacillota > Bacilli > Caryophanales > Bacillaceae > Bacillus > Bacillus sp. 7894-2. The sequence goes on along the minus strand of NZ_NPDG01000132.1, from coordinate 86,830 downwards.
ATCCCTGATAGAGACAGCAGGAGCTCAGCCAGAAAGAAGCCTTCATTCTTTCTCCACATTAAAACGTCCTCTTCCGATAAAAAATGTTATTTTGTATTGCTCCCTGTCTGCTTTAATATAGAAGCTTCCAAATTTATTTGTAATTCCGCCAGGTCCATATTGAAAATACAATGGCATTGTTCCCGGCTTAATCTCAATGACTCCGGAATATTCTCTGCTTAAAATAGAATCAGCCGCAAGCTTTTCCTTAGCGAAATACTTATTCTCCTCTGGAATGATTTGAATAGCTACATCTGTCTGGTGGGTTATGGCATAGTTTTGGGCATAAAGGAGGTCAGATTTTAATTGGGAAAAGAACATTATCTTTTCAAGATAGAAAAAATGCGGTTTAAAAAGCAGGGCTGTAACCGAAGCAATAATAAGGAAAATACTGAGAACGAATAGCGACTCTATCAATGTAAAGCCTGCTTTGTTTTTCATCATGACTCTTCAGATTCAACCTTCCCATCTGCAGAAATCGTAATGGCATCTCCATTTGGACAAGTTGTCGCTCCTTCATTGAGATAATCGGCAGCCACTAAATCCTGAATGTCCGAAGGCAGTACTTTTTCATCGATTTCATATGCCTGAACCTGAGCCTGCACCATCTTAACGAACGCCTCGCATCCCTTGCTGTTTATTTTTGAATTGTGTTTTGTTACATTGGGAATGGTGATGATTAAGAGCACTGAAATCACCAATAAAACAATCATCATTTCAATAAGCGTGAATCCTCTATTATTGTTTAACATACGCCATTTCATTAAAATCCCTCCAGTAGATGAAACATAGGCAGCAAAACTGCCAAATACATCGAAACTATTAAAAAACCGATAAACATATATAAAACAGGCTGAATGATCTTAAGAAGTTTTTCTGTTTTTTCCTCTATTTTGTGCAGACAATGCCTGCTAAAAAACGTTAATTCCTGGTCCAGTCTGCCATTTTTTTGACCATGTCTAATAATATTGGACAGTTCCCTTTCAAAAAATGGAAAACTCACAAGAATGTCTTCCAGCTTATTCCCTTCACGGAGCTTGAGCTTCACGGCTTTACCGAGGATACTGTAAAAAGGCTGCTTTTCATTTTTCTCAAAAAGACTCAGCGCCTCAGATATAGATAAGCCCCCATTTAAAAGATAACTGAGCTGTACAGCAAAGAAGTGGGTATAGTAAAGGCGAAGAAATTGGCCTGCTGCAGGTACTCTTACGAGGATTTTTTTTTGTTGGATAGGGGAAAGATTTCTGAATCTGACAAAATAGTATATAAGCAAAGTGACCAAGCCGAAGAACAGAAACAGAAGAAAAAACGGGAGAAAATCACCAAACAAATAAACGGCTTTCGTAAAGAAATTAGGCTGAAGCTGCATTGAAACAAATAAGGATGAGAAACGGGGCAACAGGACTTTATCAACGAAAATAAATAAGAATGCGGTAATGAGCATCAGGAAAATCGGATAGGCCATCAGCTTTTTCAATTTTTCAGTGTCCCTGCCTTTTCGGAGCACCATTTCGCTTCCTTCAAGAAATGCAGAAGCAAGGCCTCCGTGCTGTTCAGCAAAAAAAACATAGCCAATCAGATTTTTATTAAAGTTCATGTTTGAAAGTATTTGATAAAAAGGAAAACCTTCTCTCAACTGAGAGAGGCACTGCCTGATTTCATGTTTTCGTTTTTGCGGCAGCTGATGCACCAGTGACTCGAGCGCTTCGGATAAAGGATATCCTCTGGACAGCAGTTCCCCTGTATTCTTCAGAAACAAACCCTGTTCTTGAATGGTCCATTTAGGTTTCTCCATTGCCATGTACCCACCTGCTGTACTCCGTTTCCTTTATATAGCCCAGAGCAATCCCTTTAGTTATGACTTCCTTCAGTGTTCGATACTTAACATGGCTGCTTTCTCCTCTTGCATTCTTTATGGAGGCATTGAGCGCCCTTCCTGCAAGCAATTCAAACACACTCGCCCGTTTCCACCTGCCATATCCATAGCAGAATGGCGAGCATTCCCCTTCACAATATGGACAATTCAATTCGACTAGGCGCTGAGCGGTGACCGCCACCAAAGTCTGCTCAATTTCCAGCATGTTCACTCCAAACTCAGCCAGACGGTATACAGCCCCCTCAGCATCCCGGGTATGCATGGTGCTTAATACAAGGTGACCGGTAAGAGCTGCTCTAACTGCAATCTTCGCCGTTTCCGCATCCCGGATTTCACCCACCATAATGATATCGGGGTCATGGCGAAGGATTGCTTTTAAGCCTGCAGAATAAGACACGCCGGCTTTCTCATTCACTTGGACTTGAAGAACTAAGTCATTCTCTTTTTCAATGGGATCTTCCAGGGTGATGACATTGCGATGGAACATATGGGAGGTTTCATTCAGAAGGGAATACAGTGTTGTGGTTTTACCGCTGCCGGTCGGGCCAGTGAAAATAATCAATCCGTGAGCATGCTTCAGCAGTGCCAGCATTTTTCTTGTCATGTCTGGAAAAAGGCTGATCTGGTAAAAAGGAATTTGTTCCTGCTGGGGGAGAATTCTGATAACAAGGCTTTCGCTGTGGCTTGATGGGAGTGTTGAAAAGCGCAGGCCAATCATTTGTCCGTCTACTTCAAGTGAGTATGCACCGCTCTGCGGCCTTCTTTTTTCACCAATATCCATCGATGCTGTAAATTTAAAATGGGAAATCAATCTGTCACACTCTTCTTTGGGAAGATAAAGCCTGGGGGTCAATTGGCTGCCGAACCTCAGCTGAATGAGTGTGTCTTTTCTTCGGGGAATGATGTGGATGTCGGAAGCATGGCTTCTGACAGCGTCTTTAATAATTCGTTCTGCCATTCTTTCAATTATACTCAACTAATTATGCACCACCTTTTTTAATTATTCTGGATATTAATTCGACTTATCCAAAGCATTTCCTTCATTTTTCGGCAAATTTTTTTGACGAATTTGTGAATAGATTATTTTTTTCTTTCCATAATAAAAAAGGATATAGCGAATTAATGGGCTATAGCCAAGCGGTAAGGCACCGGACTTTGACTCCGTCATGCGCAGGTTCGAATCCTGCTAGCCCAGTAGCTGTGGAAGGACACCGGATGTCCTTCCTTTTTCATTTTAGAATAATCTATTTAGCCATATTTTTAAATGCATCCGGATTATAGCCTATGACAATCTTATTTCCGTTTGTCAGAATCGGTCTCCTCAGCAGTTTCGGCTCCTTAATAACCATTTGCACCACTTCTGATAATGATAATTCCTCAAGTTTCTCTCCCAGGTCTTTATAGGTCTGGCTGCGGGTCGCGAGAATCTCATCAAGGCCGCTTGTGGTTAAAGAAAGGATTTTTAGTAATTCTCTTGGTGATGGAGTCTCCCTGAAGAGATGCCTTTCTTCAAAATCAATTGAATGGGCTGTCAGCCATTTTTTCGTCTTTCTGCAGGAAGTACAGCTGGGATATGTAAAAAATGTCAATTGGCTCATACCTCTTCACCTCACAAATTGATTATTTAGCCTATTCTTATTGTATATCAATTGTACAATATATGTATACACTTTTGTATAAGTAATTAAACTCCATTTGTGAACATTTTCTAAACTTATAGTGATTACAGTGTTAACCTCAAATGGCTGTATTATAATGGAAGCAGGCCAGGAAGGCGCCAGCTAAGTGCTATAAGTGACAGCTGATGACCTCGGGAATAAATAACCCTTTTGAGGTGACAATAAATGGAGCAAACATTAAAAATAACAAATGTGTTATCCGATCCAACCCGCTATTATATTTATCAATACATTACTAAACGGCATAAAGATGTTACCGTGCAGGAGATTGCAGATAATTTCAGCATACATCCCAATGTTGCAAGGTTACATTTATCCAAGCTTGAAGATGTAAATATGCTTGTTTCTGAAACAAAAAAAACGGGCAAAGGCGGAAGGCCCAGCCGGTTATATCGATTGTCTGATGATGTTGTGCAGCTGCATTTCCCTTACAGGGATTATCAGCTGCTGGCTAAAATAGCCATGGAAACAATGCTTGACTTAGGCGAAGAAGGAAGAAAAGCACTGTATGCAACAGGGAAAAAGTTTGGCAGTGAGCTGATCGGCCAAGAGCTTAAAAGGTATCCAAACACAGATCAACTTACTTTTGAACAGAAATTAAACCTCTTAAAGCATGCTGCCGATTTGTCAGGTTTCCACCCTGAATTTGATGCAAATGAGGAAAAGACCACCATCTATTTCCAAATTTATAATTGCCCATTTAAGGAGGTTGCAGCCCGGCATGCTGAGCCAGTCTGCAATATGCATTATGAATTTTTAAAGGGAATGTTTGAAAATCTGTTTGATTCCATTCAACTGGTGGAAAAGCAGAATATGCTCACCGGCTGTGATTCTTGCGCATATAAAGCAATTGTTGGAAATTAAAGTCATCCGCAGAAAAATGGCGAAAAAAAGGCCGTGGTAAGCTTTTTTTTCCGCCCTTTTCTGTACTATTTAGAAACCATTATTTACTTTTATTAAGCATTTACTTTATAATATTGTAGTGATGGACTTGTAAGGGTAAAAGGAGGGATACATATGGATAGTATGTACAGAGTATTAGGATTCTGGACGGGAATTTTCGCTGTTATGTTTTACCTTGGCGATATGTATACAACGTCCTTGATTTTCTTCGGCCAAACAGGATTTTTCCTGCTTTTAAGCTACTTAAAGCTTTCCGAACGTATGTATATTTATGTTTTTGGAGCATACTTAACTGTTTTCTTCGTAGGCTTCACTTACTGGTCAACATTTATGATGACACCTGGCGCCGGCGGCCACTAATAGCCGATAAAAAAGCGATGAAATCATCGCTTTTTTTATTTTTCACCTATTTTCTTTCCCTGCAGGACCAGGTGAAATGCTGTACTCATGCCTGAAGGTGTTATCAGACTTCTTATTGCCCTGTTTCTTTTGCTGACAGGAGAAAACGGATTAGAATCATAATGATCTTCAAGCTCCTGTAAAATGCCTGCAGACAGCAGGAATTCATCCTGTCTCATCATAAAATGAAAATCCAGCCCTTCTTTCTCTCCCAATCGGATCAGTGAATCAAAATGAACATGGCTGGTTATATCCATCTCGCCAGGGTGTTCGAGTACATTAGAAATTAAAGAATGCTTGTAATAACCTCTGAGACTGCCATCTCTTCTAATCGGTTCCTGCCATTCCTCATCTGTATAGCCATAATCGGCAGTCAGCACAAACCCTTTATCCAGAGCAGCAGACATATCCTTAATCATCTGCTCCATTTGCAGAGGTATTTCAATTCTTTGGCCATTGCTAAGTGATAAACCGCTTTCTTCAAGGTATAAGGAAATATCTCTATTTGTTAATGGCACAGCATGTTCTGCAAGCTTTCCGTCTTTTACGGTTACCATAATTTCAGTCAACTGATCATGTGCTTTTTCAACCACATGGACAGGCAAGGCATCAAACAGCTCATTTGAAAAAATCAGGCCGCAAAATGGAGAAATCTCGTCCCAGCTATCGATTTGCCTGATCTGTTCGGAAAATACTATCTGCTCCTGCTGCAGCTTCCTGTGATAGGGGCTTGTTTCAAAAATATAATAATGTATCTCTTTATCAGCAATAAGATTCCACTCATCAAGGAAAGCTTTTGCAAAGCGTCCATTCCCGCCCCCTATTTCACAGACCTGAAAAGGCAGCTGATATTCCCCTGCCATTTGATGAAACCACTTTGAAATGGTCCTTCCATATATATCAGAAACATTGCTGGTTGTAATAAAATCTCCCCCCGGCCCAATTTTTTCCTTATCTTTCATATAGTAACCATATTCGGAATGATAAAGGGCCTGCTGGATATAGTCAGCATAGCTGATCATTTTTTGAGGAGTATTTTCTATATAATCTGTTAGTAAATTCAGCATATAAACTCCCTTTTCGATTGAAAAATCTGGATTTCTGGAAACAGCCATTTTTATTGTTTTGGACAATGTTTTCACTATTGACATAGTGTTTTCCCTGTTATATTGTTAATGTAGTAGCTTAACTATATCCCCTCCCATTTTATATGAATAAAACATCCCCCAGAAAAGCCCTTCTCATTGGAGAAGGGCTTTTCTATTTTCCAATCAGAATCCATTCAGAAATGGATTTGAATCCATTTCCCGGCCAATTGTCGTAACTGGCCCGTGTCCAGGAAGCACTTCTGTTTCTTCAGGCAATGGCAAAAGCTTATTATGTATACTTTCAAGGAGCTGCTGATGATTGCCGCCCGGAAGGTCTGTGCGTCCTATGCTTCCGCTGAACAGCGCGTCACCGGCCACCACAAGACCAGCATCTCTAAAATACAAAGAAACACTCCCTGGAGAATGGCCTGGCGTCTCCAGAATGTTAAAGGTAAATTCACCTATGCTCAACACTTGTTCAGCTGTTATAATATGGTCTGCAGGCCTTGCTTTTATCAGCTTGCCTATTTTAAATAGGTGGGAACCATTTAAGGCTGGATCCGGAAGCCATGCTGCTTCTTTTTCATGTATGTATACAGGGATAGAAAAGGCATCTCTTATTCCGTCTACAGCGCCAATATGATCAAAATGGGCATGAGTAAGTATGACAGCAAGAGGTTTCAGTCCTTTTTGTTCGATAATGCCGCTCAGTTTTCCGCTCTCTTCACCCGGATCAAAGATTAAACAATCTTTGTTTTCATTCGAAAGGACATAACAGTTTGTTTGCAATGGGCCAAGAGGGATCTGATTCCATTCCATCGCCTACACCTCCATAGTTGATTTATTTGTCTATTATTTTACACTATATCAGAATGGAATGCCTTATATCTGCAAAAGGAGTATTAGATGAAAATCCTATATGGCGTTGAAGCCGGCTATATTATTCAAGATGTGCCCGAATTCATGAACTTAATCAAAAATAATACTAAACTGTTCGATTTTCAGCAGAGCATCTTTCTGTTTGAAGAGAGGGCTCATGCGGAATTTACCAAAAGCGTCCTGGTCGATGCCGGACTTTTTGAAGAATTTTTTAAGCTCTGTTACATAAAATCGGGTGTAAAGGGAGAAACTTTTGAAGACTTTGCGATTGAAACAGAAAGCGGAGTTTACTTGTTCACTGAGCTCCTTAATGCCTTCACAATAACCGGGGGCAATAAAGAAGATATCCAGATGGCTGTCTATCAATTTCAGGAGCATCTGGTCTTTACAGCGAAAGAAGAAAAAATGCCAGCAGTTTATTTTTCAGAACTTCATCTAAAGGATTTAATAATCGGCATTGCTGATGCATATGACATACAAGTGTCATTTTTAGACCTCGACAAATAGAAGAAAAAAATATAAAATAAAGGACGAATGTATATACTTGGGTTTTACATAATGGGTATATAACCTGAAGAATGATTTTGATATGGCTTTTGCCTGCTGATCACGAAATAAAGGGGGCTGTTTTAATGGGACTACCAATCATTTTTGCATTAGTCGCAGTTCTTGCAGCTTTTGGTGCATTTAGTGCACTGAAGAACAAGAACTTCCTTGGCTTGGTTTTTGCTGTAGGAACACTTGCCGTTTTCGGATGGTTCTCTGTAATGACCTTAATTAACAGTGGATATCCTGCTGTTCACTAAGAAAAGCACAGCGTGCCCGCCAACCCGCGGCGCATTGATGCTTTACTTTAAGAAATAAAAGGGCTCCCTCAGTGGGAGCCCTTTTATTTAAACTTTTAGCCGGCTTTCAACTCTTTGGACCTTTTCTTCCATTTTCCTCTTAACATCTCTTCTGTCATCAATGCGGATATTGGTCGCCACTCTCATTAAGCCTTTTTCAAAAGGGACTTCATGCATTGCCTGAATAACTTCAAATAAATCAGGCAGCTCCCCTTCAATAATGGTATTCATGGGTGTCAGCTGAAATCGGATTGTGCCGCTTTCCTCATATTTTTTTAAAACACGCTGAATGTCTGCCACATAGCTGCTGACACTTGGTGTTTCCGTTCCAATTGGAATAACTGTAACATCTGCGATTGCCATATCTCTGCTCCTTTGCCTGCTTGATTACTCGTTATATTCAACCAGCCGAATGACCTCTTTTCTGTCAGTCATTATCAGTTCCTCAAGATAGAAACCTGTTAAACAGGCTTTCCCGTCGGGTGAACAGCTGAGCGGCGCATTTTCCATATCTTCGAAAAGCACTTCCTTTTCACCGGTTTCACTGTCCACAGATATAAGCTGAAATCCCCCAGCATACATATCACTCTCAGCGCTATACAATGGCTGAAAAGTAATGATTCCCCGGGGAGTCCAGTCATGGTATGGCACCAGCCAATCCGAAAACCTTGTCAAATGAGGTATTGAGAATGAAGCTAGCTCTTTAAAATGATTGTCCATAAAAGTATACAGCGCCTGGTCTGATTGATCTGACGGAACAGTAATGGTCATTAGCCGGTCACTGGCAGCATCGAATTGAAAAATGTCTTCCTTAACCAGGGTCTCATTGCTTTCAGCAATAGATTGCTTAACGAGCGGTGCGAAAAGTGACGGATTATCACTGTCCCAATCTAGAAAAATAAGATGATTTGAATCCACCCATTTAGCAAAAGGCTGCCTTAAGTTTAATTCTGCTAATGTACCTTTATCGATATCTATATGGTAGGGTGTAAAATCCCAGTCTTCAGTAAATGAAGCAATAAATATAGACTCTTCATCATAAGGGTTCCACTCAACAGCAAAATCAAAGCTTGAAATATTTTCCTCCCAGACAACTTTTCCACTTGATTTTATAACCGTTAAGGCTGCTTCATAGGTTCCGGGTGATGATCGAATCAGTATGTATTTTCCGGCTGGGCTTACCGTTACAGACGCAATCGGGTGTGAGCTTTCGTAAAGAAGCTCTTGTTCACCTGAAAACAGATTATAAGCATAAACCCTGGAAGCTGCGCCATCTTTTACAGTGTAAACAATTTGATCATTGCTGAGCCAGCCATTTGCTCCCTGAAATTCCTCTTCATTAATCCGAATAGCCTTTATGTTCTTGTTTTCGGCTTCAGGTGGTGCGGAAGGCTCAGAGGCTTCATTTTCTTGATCCTGATTCTGCTCCATCTCAGCTTTCTCAGGCTGTGCACAGCCGGTTATCAGAAATAATGAAGCCAGCAAAATAAAAGATAAAAATAGAAACTTCCTTTGATATGCAGGTTGTGTGTTTACCAAATCCGCACCTCCTTTTCTCCCTAATTATAAGTACGTAAATGACATGAAAATGTTTCAATAATGGCAGAATTAATGAGTTTAACAGGAAAAAGCCGTTTTTCCGTCCTCAGTTTGGAAAAGCGGCTGGTTTCCATAGAACTATTGGCATAGTGATGTTAGTATGATAGTAATTTTAATGTCTGCTTGATTAAAATACAATACAGAATCAATTTTAACGATAATTTTTTCACATATAAAGCGAGGCAAGAAAAATGCCCAGCACCTCTTCATAAATATCATCATACTGTGACAGGGGCAGCGGATTAATGCCTCTTCCCAATTCAATTGTGAATCCGGGCATCCGGAAATCCTGTATAAACCAATCCTTATAACCGGCAAAGCTATCAATGTACTGGACTGCCCTATATCCGCTGACACGCTCGAACTCTTGCGCGATTACCTCCGATTCCGGCGGCTCCATTCCCTCAAATCCCCAATAAAACTCTGCACCTTGTGTATGGAAGGCCAGCATCCGATCGAATTGATTATCTTTTGCCAGTTCCGCCATCGCTATGGCTTCCGGTTCCGTTAGTGGGGCTTCGCCAAGATAATCTCTTGGTGCCGGGCCACTTTGTTCACTTCTCTGTTTCTCAAAGTCCCATTTGGCAGGAAACTGATTATTTAAATCAACCCCTCTAATATTAGCCTTCCAGCCTGTGAAATCCGTGCTGCCCCTATTTATCGAAATAACTTCCTCTTTGACTTCCGCTGGAGGCCCGTTCAAAACCAGGTCAACCCCGTCAGGGTTCACCATTGGCACTATGGAAAGGTCAACGGAATTATACAAAGGCATTGTTGAAATTCCTCTTATCGGCCGGACATTTGTAATGGATAAAAGATAGCTGTTCAGCAAAGCCATTAATATAGGGGTCGTAATCCATTCATTCGCATGAAAGGATGCATTGATTTGCACTTTCTTATTCCCTTTTCCTAACCGTATTTCCTGAATCGGCTTTCCAAGAACACTTTGGCCAATTGTATTTACTTTTATAAACGGATAAATATCTGCCAGCAGGGAGATATCAGCTGTCAATGCTTTATAATCATAATTCCTCCTGCCTGATACAATTGGGGAAATGACGCGCCTCGGCAGTTTAATAGCCGTACCAGGGATTAGGCTGTTCGGATTAAGGGATTGATTAACCAGGAGAAGAGCATCCACAGAAAGGTTGCGTGAAGAACTAAGCTTCCAAAAGGTGTCACCTGACTTAACTGTATAATTTAGCAATGTAAAGCCGGGGATGTTAATTTCGCGGCCTATCTTTAGTGATGCAGGATTAACCCCGGGATTAGCATCTGCAATGAGATTGACTGGCATCATAAAGAGCTGACTGTAATACCATAAGGAATCTCCTGAGCGGACTTTGACTTTCATCTTTCTCCCCCTTTCCATCATTTCAATTTTATGAGAAAAAGAAAAAAAGATGACTGTACAACTTTGTAAAAAATGAGCAGCTGTTATTTAAACAAGGGATTCGCTTTGCCTAAACCCTTACTCTTGGAGTAAAAGAAAAAGCACCTGCACATCAGGTACTTTTCTCTCAGTCTACTTATTTTTTGCCAGCCAGGCTGCACCAATGACTCCGGCATCATTGCCCAATGTCGCAATATCAATGACTGTGGACTCCTTCACTCTTGGAAAAGCAAATTTAATGAAATTTGCAATAACCGGCTTCAGCAGTATATCTCCTGCTCTGGAAACACCACCGCCCAATACTATTTTCTCCGGATTTAACGCATTTGCAATATTTGCCAATGCCAATCCAAGGTGCATAGCTGTATCATTGACTGTCAGAAGGGATGTTTCATCCCCATTCCTTGCAGAATCAAAAACATCTTTGGCAGTAATAAACCCGTTTGCCTTGTACAATTGAGACAGAGCCCCTTCTCCGCTGGATTCCAGGTTTTCCAGAGCCTGCCGGACAATGCCTGTAGCAGATGCAATTGTTTCAAGGCAGCCCGTTTTGCCGCAATTGCACTGAGCCCCGCCAACAGGAATGGACGTTATGTGGCCTATTTCACCAGCAGCCCCGCTGACTCCCTGCACAATATCTCCGTTAGCAATTACGCCTCCGCCAACACCTGTTCCAAGTGTTACACACACCAGATCTTTAGCGCCATTTCCGGCACCCTTCCACATTTCCCCGAGAGCAGCACAGTTAGCATCATTATCAATGATGACTGGAAGTGATGTTTCCACTTCAAGAAGATCCTTCAGCGGGTAATTATCTTTCCAGCCCAAATTAACAGTGTTATATACAACACCTGTTGCCAGATTTACTGGACCCGGCGCCCCCATGCCAATGCCAATAATTTTATCCTTGCTTAAATCCAATTCCTCTAACTTATGATCGATGGCTTTAGCTATATTTATAGTAATATTTTTTCCTTCTTCATTATTATCCGTGGGAATTTCCCATTTGTGAATTATTTCCCCATAGTAGTTAATAAAAGCAAGCTTTGTTGTTGTTCCGCCTAAATCTACCCCTACCAGCCATTTTTCCGCCAAGCTCCATCACCTTTTCTTTCTATTTATTCTCTTTAAGATTCTGAATTTCAGTCCGCAGAATCAAGATGCTGCACTGATAATCTTTTACATCAATAAGCTGGGAATCATATAACTCTGTTAATTCAGCAGCCATAAGCTCCAAATCAGCTTCCCGATCCCCTATGTAGATGATAGTTCCATATTTCTTTAGAAACTGCTGTATATCATAAATGGTTTTCATTCTGTACCTCTGCTTTATTGATAAGTTTATACCACATTAAAGTATAATCTAAAATCCCCCCCTTCTCAAGACAGAGAAGGAAGGGATTTAGTTCAGCGGTCCGGATCCTTTGGATGCAGAAAACGCGGCCGCCTGTTCTTCAGTGGTATTGGTGACCTTAGCAATACATCCCTGAATGCTCTCAGATTGAAAGGGATGAATGGCCATAAATAGGGAACCCCAAAAGATTTCATTCTTGCAAGCATGATAATCATCAGCAGAATGCCAACTACATATCCATAGGTATGGAAAATACTAGTCGATATCAGCAGACCGATTCTTATCAGCCTGTTTGCCAGGCTCATTTCATAGCTTGGGGTTGCAAATGTTCCAATTGCCGCTATCGCTAAATAAAGTATGACTTCATTTATAAACAATCCCACTTCAACTGCTACCTGACCAATCATTAGGGCCGCCACGAGTCCCAATGCAGTGGCCAGGGCGGAAGGAGTATGGATTGCAGCCATCCTAAGAATATCAAGACCAAGCTCTATCATCAGGAACTGAACGACTAATGGCAGCTCTCCCGTGTCATTGGGCCCGATATAGGATAATGCATCAGGAAGCAGCTGCGGCTCTATCGCAAATAAATACCATAATGGCAAAAGGAAAATGGAAGCCCATACAGCTAAAAATCGGACAAATCGCAAATAAGCGCCTACAAGCGGCTTATTCCTGTACTCCTCAGCATGCTGCAGATGATGCCAGAAGGTTGTAGGTGTTATAATAACACTTGGCGAACCATCGACGATGATGCAGACGTGGCCTTCATAAAGATGGGTTGCTGCCGTATCAGGCCTTTCGGTATACCTTACCATGGGATAAGGATTCCAATGCCGGCCTGAAATGAATTCCTCTATTGATTTTTCAGCCATCGGCAATCCATCAGTATCAATTTTAGAGATAGACTCCTTTATCTTCTTCACCATATCCGGATCGGCAATGTCTTCAATATAACTGACAACAACATCTGTCTTGGAACGCCTGCCCACCTGCATATATTCCATGCGCAGTGTTCTGTCCCTAATTCTTCTCCTCGTTAAAGCTGTATTAAAAACGAGTGTTTCTACAAACCCATCCCTTGAGCCGCGGACAACACGTTCAATATCAGGCTCCTGAGGGCCTCTTACCGGATATGTACGTGCATCAATGAGGATTACTTCATCGATGCCATCCACGACTAGAGCAGTCGGCCCTGCCAGCACCATATCCACCACTTTATCCAGCTCATCAGTTGTTTCAACTTCAACGTATGGTATATACGTTTTTATCAGTCTGGAAAGTGTATCTCCTTCCAGCTGGGCTGCATCCAGGCCGGCAAGCATTTTCATCAGATAGTGCAGGATGTCATCTTTTACAAAGCCGTCTACCAGATATAAAGCCATTTCCCTTTCAGCATATTCAACATCAAGCTGAATCACATCGAAGCTTTTGTCAACTCCCAGAGCATCTCTAAGATATTCAATATTATCTTTCAGAGAAACCTTTACAGGCTCTCTTCTCGCTTTCTCCAAAATCCCCACCTCAGCATTCTGTTCCATTCTTTTCCTTGCATACTATTCAACATCATTGACATGCAAAAAAAAAATCATACCAATGAATGGCATGATTCGTAAAAATTGCAGGGAAATGCAGCAGTTATTTCCCGGGCAGTAAGCTGAAAATTCTGTCATCATTACTCTATTTGATTTAACAGCTTTTGATACTCCTCCTGATCCGGCTGAAGATTAGCGGCCTTTTGTGCATGATTCCTTGCTTTTTCCGGCTGCTTTTCTTCTAAATAGATTAATGCAAGATTATAATGTGCTTCATGAAAAGAAGCATCTTCCTTAATTACATGAAGCAGGTGCTCTTCTGCTTCTTTTAATCTCCCCACTTTTATTTCAGTATAGGATAATAAAAAATAGACTTCCGGTGAAGCATTCCTTTCTTCAATAAAATCAGCAAGCATTAAACGAGCCTTTTCAAACTCTTCACCATTGATATGTTCCTCGGCCATTACCATAGCAGTTTGTTCATTTAATAGTCTTCCCGGTTCATTGAATCCGTACTTCATCAAGCCGGCTGCCAGACAGAATGATCCAGCTAAAAACAGCAGCTGAAGCAATGGCTTTTTCTTCTTGGGAAAATGCACAATGCCAGTAGCAAGAAATCCGCCAATCAGCCCTCCTATATGTCCGGCATTATCAATTCCCGGGATGGTAAATCCAAATGCAAGGTTGATTCCTAATACAACAAGAATATTAAAACCCATCGTCCGGAAGAAAAGGCCTGGATAAATGAGCCCAAAATATAAAAGCGCCCCAAAGCAGCCAAAAATAGCCCCGCTGGCCCCTGCTGAAAGTGAGGGGCTAAAAACAAAACTGGCTAATGTTCCGCCAAATCCAGCCATCAAATAGATAAATAGGAATCTTAAATTTCCATACACACGTTCCACTGCAGATCCAAGATAAAATAAGGCAAGTGTATTCATTAATAAATGCAGCAGCCCAATGTGAAGAACAATCGGGGTCAAAAACCTCCACCATTCCCCATCGAGAATCAATGGATTAAATTTAGCCCCATACTTAATTAACGTCGAGGTATCTGTACTGCCGCCCATTGCTTCCAAAAGTAAAAAAACAGCAACTTGAATAACCATAAATATATACGTGAAAAAAGGCTTCCCAAAATTGAACATTTCCTTTTCTTTTTTTGCTGTTTTTACCGCTTTAGAAAGAGCAGTATGCTTCAGGGCATCGGCATCCATTTCCGTATAATTTCCTGCCGGAAGAGTTAACGGTTTTTCGAAAATTTCTTCAACCGCATGCAGACTTTCCGGTTTGCCGGATTCAATGATCATGGTTTGGACAGAGGCTTTCCCGTTTTCAGGAATAAAGGGGTCTGAGATGCGGAATTCATAATCATCAACAGGCAGGTACGCAGATACATAGATATTTAAGACCGGCATTTCCCTTTTTCCAAGCTGCTTCCTGACCGATTCAGCTTTTTCGGCAGTCACTTCAATATCCCGCTGCATCCAATTGCTCCAGTCAAGGTCATATTTTAAGAGCCTGATTGCCTTTATGTTTTTATCCTCCATCCTTTCAAGCCATAATTCATCCTGATCTCCAGATAACTGAATCATTCTGTACCCGTGGTCAGATATGAAATAATCCGCAAGTTTCCAAAATACATAATCCTCTTGAACGGCCACTTCTTCCCCCACTCTCTATATGTTGCATTAATTACTATACTTTATTTAACTATAGGCAAAAAAGAAACCTTTTGTAAAAGGAAAAGCATCTAAAGATACCGGCAAAATAAAAAGACCTATTACGGTCTTTTTACTTCAAGATTGCCGCCCTTCCGATGGCCCGGAAGAGAAGACAGAGCTCATCATCCTGTCGCGGACAAGCGGAAAACTCATGACTGAAGTAACCAGCAGCTTCCGCAGAAAGACATTCCCAAACATAACATTAATCAATCGATAACGGTTATGATAGGCAAAATAAGTACCAAGCCCAAGCATAAAAATAGATAGTAATCGAGACATTGAATTCCCTCCTCTTCCTTATTGTGAGAAGAGGGAATAATTTTTATCCATTCTCTAAAACAAAAATATATTGATGCACTAATCCATCAATATAGGATCCATCGTTTTCTTGAGAACATTTACTGAATGGTTAAACTGATTCTTCTCTTCGGTATTTAGGTGAAGTTCAACAATATCACGAATGCCATTTCTATTGACTATAGCAGGCACCCCAATATAAACATCCTCATGACCATATTCCCCATCTAAATATGCTGACACCGTAAGGACGGAATTTTCGTTCTGGAGGATGGCTTTCGTCAGTCTGACCAGGCCCATGGCTATTCCATAATAAGTCGCACCTTTTCTCTCGATAATATGATAAGCTGCATCTCTGACATTTAGGAATAACCCATTAAGATCTTCCTGCCTATAGTTCTCTTCTTTCTTCATCCAGTCTTCAATGCTTTTCCCTGCAATATCAGCATGGCTCCATACAGGCAATTCAGTATCTCCGTGTTCGCCTATAATATAAGCATGGACATTTCTCGTATCGACCTTGAAATATTCACCCAGCAAGAATCTGAATCTGGCCGTATCCAATATCGTTCCGGATCCGATTACTCTTTCTTTTGGAAGCCCGGAGTATTTCCAGACAGCATACGTGAGAATATCCACTGGATTTGTCGCAACCAGAAAAATGCCATCAAAACCGCTTTTCATGACATGATCAACTATTCCTTTAAAGATTTTAGAATTTTTTTCCACAAGGTCCAGGCGGGTCTCCCCGGGTTTTTGATTCGCTCCAGCAGTAATAACAACCAAATCAGCATCTTTGCAATCGGAATAATTTCCAAACCAGATCGATGTTGGGGAAGGGGCAAAGGGCATGCCGTGATTTAAGTCCATGGCATCTCCTTCAGATTTATCCTTATTTAAATCAATCAGCACCAGTTCTTCTGTAACACCCTGATTTAATAGTGCAAACGCATAGCTTGATCCAACGAAGCCAGTTCCGATCAGCACCACTCTGTTTACCCGACTTTTCATAATAACTCCCCTTTACTTAATTGTAGAGAACAGCAAAGTACCTTTATGCCAATAAGATATATAGAAGCATTCCCACCGAGGCAGAAGCTAAACCTGAAAAAAAATTAACAAAATCATTATCTGCAAAATACCAGCCTTTTACCAAAGAGGCCGGCTGCCCGCAATGTTCGGCTGTTTCCACGTTTGAACTGCATACATGGCACTTGTATTCAGCTTGGAGAAAAGCACCCAATACAGAATCAATCAAATTCCCTGCAAACCCAAGAACTCCAATCAGTAAAACCTCATAAATTGAAATGTCAAACAGCACATTAGATAGGAGGGCTATTATAAAAGACCCTGACACAGCAGCAAGCGTGCCCAGAGAGCTGACAGCACCGGAAGTACCCGTTTCGATTGTCCTCCAGGTTTTCAGAGAAATGGGGGGTTTTTGACTTAATGAGCCAATTTCTGATGCCCATGTATCCGAGTTTGCTGCAGCCAGTCCGATAAGAAACATTATCAGCCAAACCTGTGATGGATCCAGCAGATAAAATATGCTGGCAATAGCGGATATGCCTCCATTGGCAGCAACCTGCTGCCAATCCCTTCTTGATCCTTTTGCATGCTTATTTTCGAATTCCTTTTTTTTATGGCTTTTAAATTTTGACCAGAAGCTTGAACTTGCAAAAAAGAACCCCAGGACAAGAAGGCCATAAAAACCAAATCCCCAGCCCGCTGCCGCACCCACAATGAATGCTGCTATACTGCCTGAAAAGGTCAGTAATCGGAAATAATATCCGGCCAGGGATGTGATCAATATAAATATAATAATAGCAATGGATTCAAGCATCACCGGATGCCCACACCTGCTGATCGGTAATAATCATTTCCACCGGCTTGTCATGGTTTTCCACTTGAAAGCGGGTTATAACCTGCATTTCAAAAGCTAGTGAAACCGTTCTTCCTTTATAATTCTCGAGAAAACGATCATAATATCCTCCACCAAACCCAAGCCGGAAGCCGTTTTTCATGTATGCCAGTCCGGGAACGATTAGAGTATCGATTTCTTCACAGCTGACTTCATCCGTTTTTTCCGGATTTGGCTCCCATAATCCATAATATACTGACTCCAAATCCATGAAGCTTTTCAATTCACGAAACTCCATTTGCTTTGATTGAGGTATGCACTTCGGGACAACAACCCTTTTCCCTTCACTCCAGGCCCTTCTGATGATCTGCCATGTATCAGCCTCAGGCACCTTTGAAACCGTTATTCCTATTGTTTTGGCCTGGCTCCATAAAGGCCTGCTATAAAGGCTTGTGGCAATCTGATAGGATAGCTGTTCATACTCAGGCTTGCTCAATTCCTTCATCCGATCCTGCATTTGCTTCCTAAGAACCTTTTTATCGATTTCCATATAAAAACCTCCAGTTTTTGCAAACAATAATTTATCCAGAAAAGGAAAGGATACCCATAAAAAAAGTCAACAAAAAAAGCAGTAGGAATGATCCTACCACTTATTTTGTTTCGCGATGTGCAGTCGAACGCTTGTCTCTTGGGCAATATTTTTTAAGCTCAAGACGATCTGGATTATTTCGTTTATTTTTTTTAGAAATATAGTTACGATCTCCACATTCTGTGCAAGCTAACGTAATGTTTACACGCATGTAATTTCCCTCCAAACTATGTTCAAACTAGTTCGTTCATACGACTTTTCTATAATATCATTTTTTAAATCGAAATGCTAGTACGTTTTTTTAAAAGTATCCTCTTTACCATTGTCTATCAGCAGGCTGTTATACTGAAGCGTTTCTGATTTGCTGTTTCCGCAGATAATCCATGACTCCGCTTCTGCTGTTCCTCTGCCATTAAATACTGCATTAAGTGCGAAAATGCTTATTGCATTGCCTTGGGCCATAGGGTGGTATTTTAATGTTCCCTTCTTTTTGCAGTTCCATATTTGGTCACTAAAAATGTTCCAATATGGCTGAATCGTACACTCTTCCATTTTTTTGCCGTAAAGCTTGCCGTTAACTAAAAACAGCTTGGAATCGGCCATATGAAAGATGACATTTTCTGCGGGGGAAATGAAAGAAAGGTGTTCACGGGAAGAAAACTCATGTCTGTGCTGCAATAAAAGCTTAATGGTTCTAGGCTCGTCCGCATGATTCGTAATATAGCATCTAAAATAGGAAATTTTAGAGTGGATTTTTTCTGTCTTAATTTGAACAGAAATATTTTCATCAGGAAACATTTCTTTACTGACACTTTCCATCCAGTAAGTTTTCCCGTCTATCCATAAGCCGGGAATCATCCTCAATTTCCCAATCGGCGCTTTCTCCATTTCTTCATAAACATCAGATTGAATCCAATTTAATGTATTCATCTTTATGCACCTTTTTCTATAATATTTTTTAACTTCATTTTAATGGCAGGTAAAATAAAATACATCACACCAGATCTTCAAGCTTCCGGCTAATCCGTGTTTCTTGAAATACTCTATTTGTTTCATCAGCAATGCGTCTCCAGCTGAATAGGCTTTCTGCGACCTTTTTACCTTGTTTGCCAATAGTATCGGCGGCTTTAGGGTTCTCAAGGAGAGCGGAAACCTGCTCTGCAAAGCTGTATGGATCACCAGGGACCATGAACAGCCCGGAATATTCTTGTTTAACGATTCCCTTTAATCCTCCTGTATTGGATACGATCGCCGGCTTTCCGGTGATCATTGCTTCGAGGGCTACAATGCCAAATGGCTCATAATAACTTGGAAAAACAGCCATTGCGCATTTCTGGAAGAGAGCTAATCTTTGCATGTCATTTATAAATCCCGGAAAAAGTATGACATCATCAACCTTCAGTTCTCTTGCTTTTTTTCTGTGTGCTTCAAGCATAGGACCCTTGCCGGCAACGATTATATAAGCATCCTGATACTTTTCTTTTATTATAGGCGCTGCCTCGATTAAGGTTTCAAACCCTTTCTCCCTCACCATCCGTCCAATGGAGAATATCAGCCTTCCGCCTTTTTTCACCGGAAGCCCTTCCAATATGCTGTCTGGATCATCAAGAAGTGTCTCTTTGCTGATTCCGTTTGCGATAACAGCAATTTTTTCTCTGGCAATTGAAAATTGCTGAAGTACTTCTTCCTTCATATATTCACTGCAGACAATAACCTGATCTGATCCGATGATCAGCTGCTCTTCTTTCGTATGGATAAATTTCTGCAATTCTGTGTAAATTCCATTATTCCTTCCATATTCTGTTGCATGTATAGTTGTAATTAAAGGACAGTGCAAGCTCTCCTTTAAGGACAGGCCGCATGCACCTACAAGCCAGTCATGTGCATGAATGATTTCAAAGTGGTGGAAGGATGACAGTTCCATGGCTTT
Organism: Bacillus sp. 7894-2; assembly: GCF_002272225.1. Classification (NCBI taxonomy): domain Bacteria; kingdom Bacillati; phylum Bacillota; class Bacilli; order Caryophanales; family Bacillaceae; genus Bacillus; species Bacillus sp. 7894-2. The sequence continues at coordinate 66,843 of NZ_NPDG01000132.1, read as the reverse complement.
TTGCTCCATCGCCAAATTCAGTCCCAAAATCCAGTGCAGAAAGTTAGGATCTTTTTCATTTAGCGGCTTAACCCGGTGGATATAGATACCGTTTATATGTTCGCAGCTGGAAAGATTGCCGGGATTAGCAGTCAGTATATGAACCTCATAATCCTGTTTTAATCCTCCTGCGAGTCCATACACATGCCTTGATAAACCGCCTACTACATGGGGAGGATACTCCCACGTAAGAAGAAGGATTTTAGGTTTACCATTAATGAAACTATTATTATTTAGTTCTGAAGCTACCGGTTCCATCATTCTTTACCTTCTCCTTCACTCACTGATTCATAATAGGTGTATGTACTCACATTTACCGTCCATGCAGGCTGAACCTCAGATTCTTTTTTTCCTTGGTAAGGAGAACCCTCAGAAGTATACAGTGCTTCTGAACGCAGTAACGGGATGAAATGATTATCTGTTATTTTAATGCCCAGCTCAACACAATATACTTTGCCGGGTTTGAGCCCTTTAAAGGTCCATTCAGAATGATCGGACAGGATAACTTCATGGTCACAGACCCCATTGGCTCCGTCAAAAATAACCCCGGTAACATCATAGATTCTTAAAGATTTTCTCAAGGAGGATACAGTCTTGTCCAAGTATAGGGATAGCATCTTCACCTTCTGAGCAGACAACTTCCAGGATACTTTTGCCTTATCATCGCTTGAGCGTGTTAATGTCAAATGATCTTTCGATTGATTTTGCACGATATTTTCTTCAGATATTACTTTTTCCCCTAAAGACTCCCCGCTGTCGCGTTTCACTTTATTTTGGATAAGTTTGGTCCACTGGTATTGTACTTTTCCTACGGTTGTATCAAGCTTACTGGCGATTTTACGGAATGACAGCCCCCTGCGGCGAAGCTTAATAATCTCATCTATCATGACGGCACCTCTTGCAATTATTTTCATAGAGTAAGGGTTCTATATGACAAAAAGCAAAATTTTATGACTATTTATATAACTCAATGTTATCACTGATATTGATAGCCTACAATGAACGGAAATTGTCGCTTCTTGCGAAAGCACATGCCTTCCCGATTTTAAATAAGAAAAATTTTTTAAACGTTTGCCGAGCTTCTGATTCGACAGAGCTTCTCCGACAAGAATCTTTAAATTTCACCTGTTTATGGATTATATATCGAAATTTGTCAATTTTGATGGTAAAATATTTCTGTGCAATGAATCAGAGGTGACTTTTATTGGAATCAATCTTACTGGCATTATTGATCTTATCTATAGGGCTATTTATTCTTTCAGTGTTTTTGAGAGATCCTTATAAAGAGCTGCGCGATGAAATGGATCAAATGTCCATGCAGCAAATCCAGGAAATGTATCAAATTAAAAAGAAATTAAAAGTATTGGAAGAAGAACTGCTCGTAGCGGATGAACCCTTTACTCAGCACGTTCCTGCAGAGCCTTCTATTCATTCTGCAGAAAAAAGGGAAGTTCATGAAATAATAAAAAATCAGGTGATGCTGCTTTCCAGGCAAGGGCTTTCAGTAGAACAAATTGCTAGACAATCTTCACTCTCTCCTGATGAAGTAAGGACCATTCAAACGGAAATGAAATTTAGGGGCCATAGCTATGAATAAAAGAAATATCAGGGCATTTGCATTTGGCATCCTTATTGCTGTCATAGCCTTTGGCACAGCCTACTTCCTGAATAAACCGGAGCAAACTGAAAATAGAACAATCGATGAAAACAGTGCAAAAAAATTCTTGCAGACAAACGGCTACACTGTATTAACAAACGAAGAATATACTCTACTACAGCAGACGGACGCTAAAGACGAAACCGAGAATAAGGAAGTAAAAGAAGAACCTGCTGAGGAAAATACGGAGCAGAAAGAAGAGTCTCAGAAAGTCTATCAGCTAACCATTGAGAGCGGCATGACACCCGGGGAAATCGCGTTAATCCTTGAAAAAGCAAGTGTAATTGACCAGGCAGCAGACTTCGGCAATTACATGGAGGAATACGGGTACAGCCAGAAAATACAGCTGGGCACATTTGAACTGAACCATAATATGAGCTATAAAGAAATTGCTAAGATCATAACAAAAAGCTAAAAGGTTAAGATTCCTTTTAGCTTTTTTTACTTTATAGCTCCTGTGCTGCAAGGCGTTTCCGCTTTTCTTGTCTAGCTCTAGCGCTACAAGGCGTTTCTGCTTTTCTTGTTAATTATTTAAATCATACTGGCGTCCTTTAACCAAATAAAAAATATGTTCCGAAATATTCGTAACATGGTCAGCAGCTCTTTCTAAATAACGGCAAATAAATGAAAGCTGGGTGATCTGCGGCAGGTATTCCGGTTTCTGCAGATTAATTTGCAGCAGCTCTTTAATAGTTTCACCATAGAGGTCATCGACCTGATCATCCATATCGGCAACTTTTTTGGCCTTTGCAGTATCTTCTTCAGTGAAAGCTTCCAGTGATAGACGCAGCATTTCAGTTGAAATTTCATACATTTTCTTTATATGTTCAATCGGCTTAATTAGCGGCTCTGACCCAATCCGTATGGTGGACTTTGCAATATTCACTCCAAAGTCTGCAATTCTTTCGATGTCTGTTGCGATTTTTATAGCCACAATGATGCGGCGGAGGTCAATAGCCACTGGCTGCTGTTTTGCAATTAGGAGAATGGCTAAATCATTTATTTCCTCATACAGAATATCAGCCTGATTGTCGTCATCAATGATTTCAAGTGCCAATTCAATGTTTTGGGTTTCAAGTGCTTCAACTGATCTATGCAAGGCCTCTATTGCAAAATTGCCAATTTCTATAAGCATTTTTTGAAGCTCCTGAAGATCATAGTCAAACCTTTCACGTACTGCCATCATTGTAATCCCCCTTCATCCACATAATAATGCCTGTATTCTTTCATAATCATTCGATTAACCGAATCGTCCAGTGATATAATCTTCAGTCCGCTTATCTGAAGGGGTAGAAAATATCTTATCCGTATCAGCAAACTCGATTACTTCACCATTTAAGAAGAAAGCTGTTTTATCAGAAATACGTGCTGCCTGCTGCATATTATGAGTAACGATGATAATACTGAATTCTTCCTTAAGCTCCTGCACCAGCTCCTCTACTTTTAACGTAGAGATAGGGTCAAGTGCAGATGTAGGCTCATCCATTAAGATGACATCCGGTTCAATTGCAAGACAGCGTGCAATGCAAAGTCGCTGCTGCTGCCCACCGGATAGGCCATACGCATTCTGATTCAGACGATCTTTAACTTCGTCCCAGATGGCGGCCCCCCTCAAACTTTTCTCAACAATCTCATCAAGGATCTTTTTATCGCGGATACCATGAATTTTCGGTCCATATGCTACATTTTCATAAATGGACTTTGGAAATGGATTGGGCTTTTGAAAAACCATCCCTACATTTGTTCTTAAATCCTCCACTTTAAATGATTTATCAAGAATATTTCGCTCCCGGTATAAGATTTCTCCGGAAATTCTTACTGAAGGCACTAGTTCAACCATGCGGTTCAGCGTTTTAATATATGTGGACTTACCGCATCCTGATGGTCCGATAATTGCCGTTACTTCATTTTCATTGATGGCTAAATTTATATTTTTTAAAGCATGGCCTTCACCATACCATAAGTTAAGATCTTTTGTATTATAAACAACTTTTTTGTTTTCTGCTGAATTTGGAGCTATGCTTTCTTTTTTTACATTTGGATTTGTTTTTTCTGTCACTACAGGCATTTTAGAAAACCTCCCGGGCTAATATCTTTTTTGGAACTTGTTCCGAATTAAGATGGCTATTGAGTTCATCGCGAATAACACAATTAGTAATATCACAATTGTTGCAGCTGCCAGGTTTGCATATTCTGCTACTAGTGCAGAGTCGATGGTCCAATAATAAATCTGTACCGGCAGGATCGTAAATTTATCAAAGATTCCATCAGGAACGGGAATTAACAAAGCTGGTATTCCGATAACAACCAATGGCGCTGTTTCGCCTATTGCCCGCGATAGTGCAAGAATAACCCCCGTAAGGATTCCAGGTAATGCTGCAGGAAGTACTACATTTTTAATCGTTTGCCACTTTGTCGCTCCCATTCCGTAAGATGCCTCTCTTAGAAATTGGGGAACAGCACGGATTGCTTCCTGGCTGGCAACTACTACAACAGGAAGAACCAGCAGTGCCATCGTTAGTCCTCCTGCGAGAACTACAGAACCCAGATCTAATGTTCTTGCAAAAACAGTTAATCCAAGGATTCCAAAAACAACTGACGGAACGCCCGCCAGGTTGGAGATGTTCGTTTTAATAACTGAAGAAACACGGCCCTTGGCTGCATATTCTTCGAGGTAAATTGCTGTGCCTACTCCAAGAATCATCGTTACTGGAGCAACTACAAGCATCAGCCAAAATGTTCCTGTTATGGCTCCCCAGATTCCAGCCCTTTTAGGATCTGTTGATAAGCGATTCATCAGAAAATCCATGTTGATCCAGCTTAAACCATCAGCGAGGACCCGGTAGATTAATACAATTAATACAACCATGCCGAATAAAGTGGCCAAAAAGAATAGTGTTTTAGCCATGTTATTGGCAAGCAGGCGGCTGCCCATTTTTTTATGCACTTGTTCTGTATCTACATATTTCATTAATATTCCTCCCTGAACCTGCGAGAGATATACTGAGCAAGAAGGTTCATTATTAACGTAAACACAAACAATGTCATTGCAACAGCGTAAAGGCTATAGTATAAGGTTGTTCCTGCGGCTGCTTCCCCGCCTGTTACTTCCACAATATAAGCAGTCATAGTCTGCATGGATTGTGTAACATCAAAAGTAAAATTTTTTGAACTTCCGCTCGCAATAGTGACGATCATCGTTTCCCCGATTGCTCTGGAAATTCCTAACACAAACGAAGCAATGATACCCGAAATGGCTGCTGGTACAACCACTTTCCAGGTTACCTCAAGCTTTGTTGCCCCCAGTGCAAGAGCACCCTCCCTCATCGCATTTGGGACAGAACTCATTGCATCTTCAGAAAGGGAAGCTACCATTGGGATAATCATGATTCCCATTACAATCCCGGGGCTTAATATATTTGTTGGTTCAAGACCAGGAATAAAAGATCTTAGTAAAGGTGTTACAAAGGTAAAAGCAAAAAATCCATAAACAATGGTAGGAATACCTGCCAGGATTTCAAGAAGAGGCTTTAAGGCCTTTCGTGTTCTTTCTGATGCGTATTCACTTAAAAATATGGCTGTCATCAGTCCCACTGGAATAGCAACCAGCATAGCTATTGAAGTCGAAATAATTGTTCCCGTCAGCAAGGGCAGAACACCAAAGACAGCATTTTCTCCTAAAGGCTTTAACTCCGTGCCTGTAAAGAAATCTATAAAAGGAACGTCTTTAAAAAAGGCGATTGTTTCCGTAATTAAGGTTAGTATAATTCCAATAGTAGTAAAAACAGAAATTGCAGCTATTCCAAATAAAATTTTCGGTATTAATTTTTCTGTGTAATTATTGACACTTCGAGTTTTTTTCTTTTGCTGAATGATTTCTCGTACATTCAGCTTTTTTTTATCGTATTCAACAGCACTTTTAGCCAAGTGTAAAACCCCTTTCAGCACTCTCATCCAAAGAGAACTCTTTACATGCACATCATAAGAAGATGAGAAGGCAAACTTCTCATCTTCCCATGGCAAAAGTTATTCTTATTTCAATCCGTTCAAAGCATCCAGAGAAGCCTGGACATCTTCATCTGATAATGGTGCGAATCCTGTTTCTGCTGCAATATCCTGTGCATTTTTCATTGTATAGATAGCATAGTCCAGTACCTGCGGCTTTTCTTTCGCCATATTAGTATTCAGGTATGTGAACACAGGGCGAGTAAATGGAGCATAATCTCCGTCTTCCTTGATTGTATCTAATGATGGCTCAACAGGTCCGCTGCCAAAGTCAACTTTTACTGCAGACAATTTGTCTTTGTTGCTGTCATAGTAACCATAGCCAAAGAATCCGATAGCATTTTTATCTTTAGATACAAGATCCACTAAAGTTGAGTAATCCTGCTGCAAGTTGATATTTTCAGGAAGATCCTGTTCTTCGAGAATATTTTCAAACATAAATTCGTAAGTGCCGTGGTTTTCATTTGGACCATATGTCTGAATTTCTTCATCCGGGAAATCAGGGCGAACATCTGACCATTTTTTCTTTCCTGCACTTGCAAGGAAGATATCAACAACTTCCTGCTGTGTAAGCTCTTTAGCCCAGTCATTTTCTTTGTTAATTACGATTGTAATACCGTCTAAAGCAACCTTCATTTCCTGTACATCAATTCCAAGCTCTTCTGCTTGTGCCTTTTCTTCATCTTTAATTGATCGGGAAGCATCATTAAAGTCAGTTCCGTCTTCGGCAAGGAATTTCTTAAAGCCGGCTGATGTTCCGGAGCGGCTTACTTCTACAGAGACATTTTCCTGTTCACCCATATAATTTTCAGCCATGCGTGCCATGAATGGATAAACTGTTCCAGAACCGTCTATAACGACGCTGCCCTCCAGCTCTTCACTGTTATCTCCATTGGCGCTGGTGCCTTCTTCGCCTCCGCATGCTGCAGTGAATGCCATTACGGCTGATAGCATTAGTAATAGGCTCATTTTTTTAAGACGTTTCATTCCTGAATTCCCCCTAAGAAATTTGGTTGTTTTGTCCTACGCATTTAGAATAAGGGTTGACTGTTAACCCGGTTTTAACTAATTGTAAAGCTTTTGTAAATGTCAGCAATTCTTGTGTAAATATGTCGAATTAGAGGTACAACGTTAAATTTAGATATCAAAGATACTAAGACAAAAAAACTGTCTCCCGATTAAATAGGGAGACAGTTCATCAAGCTTATTCATTTTCTTCATTTTCTTTGCGGGCATCTTCCTGCCCTTCAATTACTTCATCAATATTTTCCACTTTTTGAACAGACTCTTTGCTGTCGCTGCCTTTCTTATGACGCTCCTTTTTAAGCTCAAAGTAGGCATCCAGGACACGTTCACCAATTTTTTTATTCGCTCCGTGATCCACGCTTCCCTGATAAGCCCATGGAACTAAAACAGCCATGGCAATCTCGGGATTCTCTGATGGTGCATAGCCAACAAGACTGAGATTCATGACCTCTGGAGGCTCTTTTCCGAACTTGCTGCGCTCAGGTCCATCGTAAAAGGCCTCTGCTGTACCTGTCTTGCCCGCTGGTTTATACTCTTTGCCCCCAAAATAGGAATAACCTGTACCGCCTTTTTCCTGCATGACTCTGCGGAAGCCTTCCTGGACACGGTCCATCCAGCCATCTTCCAGTTCTACTCTATTTAGAACCTTTGGCTCCATTTCCTGAACAATAGGGCCAAGTTCATTATTTTCCATTAATGGTTCCCGGATTTCCTTTACCATATGAGGTTCCATCCTATTGCCGCCATTGGCAATGACAGAAACATATTGGGCAAGCTGCATGTTGGAATAGGTATCGTACTGTCCAATCGAAAGGTCAAGCATGAAACCAGGCAATGTACTCATTCCTTTAAAGCCTGTTTGCTCATTTGGCAAATCAATTCCCGTCCGAACACCAAGACCGAATTGGGCGAAGGATTCCCTTACCGTACTAAAAGCCTTTTTATCTATCCATAATGGCTTCTCAAATTCATATTTGCCCCCGCCTATCCTGATGACAGTTTCAAACATGTAAACGTTGGAGGAGAATTTAAGTGCATTAATATCATTTAAAGGGCCGAAATTTCTCCAGGATTTTTTTACAGGTGTTCCTTTAATTTTTAAAGGACGATCATAAAAAACAGTTCCGGGATTAATAGCCCCCGTTTTATAGCCGGTAAGTATTGTAGCACCCTTAACAGCTGAGCCGACATTATAAGTAGTTGTAATGTTGCCTAATGCATCATCCTGCATTTCAGATTGGCCTGTATCTTTATCCTTCACAATCTTTTTGCCGGCCATCGAAAGAACCTCTCCGGTATGCGGATCCATCAGCACTACATAAGCCCTGTCCAATAATGCAGTTCCAGAAGATGCCTTGGCTTTACGTAATTCCTCTTCAATGATTTTCTCAACTTCCTTCTGAAGATCCATATCAATGCTCAGCACAAGGTCCTTGCCTCTTTGACCATCTGTAATGGGAATAGTTTCAAGTACATTCCCGGCTTTGTCCGTAATATTTTTCACTTTTGCTTTTTGGCCGTGAAGCACTTCTTCGTACTGCATCTCGATATAACTCTTCCCTACACGGTCATTACGGCTATAGTCACGTGCCATGTAGTATTCAATCTGTTCAGCCGGAAGACCTTCATCAGAGCTTGTTACTTTTCCTAGGACTGATTTTAAAGTATCTCCAAAGGCATAATATCTTTCCCAGTCGGTTGTTGTATCAACACCTGGTAAAACCTGCAGATTTTCACTGACAACTGCAAATTCCTCAGGTGTTACTTTTTTGTTCTTAACAATCTGCGGTGTTAAAGCATATCCGCTTGTAAATTCTCTGTATATAGCAAGGACTTCAAGATCGTCTTTTGTCAATTCACTTAATTCCTCTTCTGTAATCCGATCCAAAGTGAGCTGATAAATGGCCTTATCCAGCTCCTTGTCCTTACCCTCATACTTCTTTTCAAGTTCATCTTTATCTTTTTTAGTAACCTTTTTTTCTGCCTTTTCAGGATTCTTCATGATCCAGTAATCTTTCTTATCCCGTTCCTGGACCTTTTTGGTATCTTTGTCTATCAGCTTGGCCAGCCTTTCTGACACCTCAAGCATTTCATCTTGCTTATAGCCATTATTAGTAAAAGTGATGGCATTTTGCGGGGTATTATCGACAATCACCTGTCCATTTCTGTCAAACATCTTACCTCTTGGCACAGGGCTGTTGACTGTAACATCTTCCGTTCTTTCAATCTCACGCTTATAATCATCGCCATAAACAATCTGAACCATCCCAAGCCGGAGGATCAGCATAGAAAATAATAAAAACACAGCAAAGAAGAGCATATTCAGACGAAATGGAACATGGGTCTTCTTTTTCTTCCTATTCAAATTACGCACACTTCCTTTAAAAAGTCTCATAGTCCCATTCTAAAAGAAAATAACAATAAATTCTATAAAGAACCCTTTTTCGACAAAGATAATTTTATTGGTAAAAAAAAGAGAGAGGATTTCCTCTCTCATGCAGACTGAAATTGAATTTTTCTGACGAAAAAATAAATGATGGAATGCCCGGCTCCTATTATCAGGAGAAGAATAGGGATGCTTTTTTCTTCCTGAAAAAAAGTGACCGCAGCTAAAAAACCTAAAATCGATACTATACGGCCTGCATTTAAAAAGATTTCCCTGACGACAATATACTCAATCCTCATCTCCGCAGCCTTCCAGCCTCTGCCAATGACATCATAGGTTAATGAGATATAAGGCACCAGGAGGAGAGGATAAGCTACAGCAATCGCAGCAGCATACATCAGCAGCTTAGGATAGGTGACATCAGAAACGATAAAAAATATGGCCGCATACAGTACCAATCCGCCGATCAGTATGGCTCTTTTCCGATACTCCTTTTTTAATAGTCTTGACACAAGGTAATACCCTAAAAAAGATATACTTGAGTTGACCAAACCGTATGTACCAAGAGCCAGTTCACTGCCAGTTGAAATAAATACATAAACTGATATGACAAAAATAAAGGTTCCTTCTCTGAGCCCCTGAAAAAAGTGGGCATTGGTAATCATGCGCCAATTCAGGCTGTTTTTTCGTTCTGCAAGGATTCTTCTAAATAAATACCTTCCATCGGCAGGCCGCCTTTTAAGAAAAAAGCTTAAAAAAACTGCTATTGAAAAAAGAGTCAGGGAGATTCCGAAAATAACGGAATAACCGGTGAACTTTTCCATCCTTGAAATAATGAAACCCGCTGCTATTGGTCCAATCATACCCCCAACGGATGTTAGTATTCCAAGGAAGCCATTAAAGAAATCCCGATTCTCCGGCTCAGTTATTTCAAAAGTGAGTACATTGAAAGCAAGCCAGTAGAACCCGTACCCTACCCCCAGCAGAGCCCCAAGAAGCAATAAGAAATTCGAGGCGTTTGTTCCTATAAACAGTACGGTCAGATAAAAAAGGGCTAAAAAAATCACACCGATTCTCAGTACAATGACACGATCAATCTTCTTCGCCCATCTCCCCGCCAGAATAAAAGTCAAAGGCTGCAGAACAACGATGGCCAGGTTATACAAAGCCAGATCACTGAACTCACCAGACTGCTTCCAGAGATAGATATTAACAAACGTGTTTGAAAGGGCAGCACTTAATGAATAGAGCCCGCCAATAAATAATAGCAATGTTAAATCTTTTGTTAAATCGACATCACCGATCAGTTTTTTAAATTTGCTCATAAAAAAACTCCCCTTTGGTTCTAAGGGTAGTCTCCTACAAAGCCAGTGCGGTTATGCAATGATTTAGAAATTTGCACAAGAACCGCCGTAAATTCAATGTGAAAAAGAAAAACACGGCAGATATAATCTGCCGTGCTCTGTTTGTTTTATTATTTTGCAGCGCTGTAACGCTTAGTTACCTCATCCCAGTTAACAACATTCCAGAAAGAATTGATGTATTCAGGACGGCGGTTTTGGTACTTTAAGTAGTAAGCATGCTCCCAAACGTCAAGGCCAAGGATTGGAGTCTTGCCTTCCATTAATGGTGAATCCTGATTAGGTGTGCTTGTTACTTCAAGTTCACCATTGTTTACTACAAGCCATGCCCAGCCTGAACCAAAGCGAGTTGTAGCTGCCTTAGCGAACTCTTCTTTAAAGCTGTCATAGCTTCCGAATTTGCTGCTAATGGCATCTGCTAATTCACCTGTTGGCTCTCCTCCGCCATTTGGAGAAATGATCTGCCAGAAAAGAGAATGGTTTGCATGACCGCCGCCGTTGTTGCGTACAGCAGTACGGGCAGCTTCAGGAACAGCATCCAGGTTGGATACCACTTCTTCAACAGTTTTAGAAAGAAGCTCTTCGTTTCCTTCTAAAGCATTGTTAAGGTTTGTTACATAAGTATTGTGATGCTTTGTATGGTGGATATTCATCGTTTCTTTGTCGATGTTTGGCTCCAATGCATCGTAAGCGTAAGGTAATTGCGGTAATTCGAATGCCATAATAAAATTCCTCCCTATGTATCTGTTTTTGTCAGCCCCTGAAACAATTCAATCATTTATAAAATTCAGATTTTATAATGTTTCTAAGGTCTTTAGATTAAGATTACCAAAGTTGGATTTTTGTTTCAAACAAAATGCTTTGCTACATATATACATTATCCAAATTAGGTTTTTTTAATCCGCAGGAGCTTGCTTATTTATAGAACCACAAAAAGAAAATAAATAATCATAACTCCCTGGATTACCGCTTTGGCTGCTGCACTGCTGACAAATCCGATTACAGATCCAAATCCAATTTTTAATGCATCATTAAAGTTTGTCCTGTTAACTGCTAGTTCAGCAATAACCGCTCCGAGAAATGGGCCAATCAGGATTCCCAGTACAGGTATGACAAATGGGCCAGCTAAAAGGCCAATTGTACTTCCCCATACACCAGCTTTAGAACCGCCATATTTTTTCACGCCAATCATATTGGCTACGTAGTCAGCTCCAAACAGAAGAAGAACAAACAGCCCCTGAATCGTCCAAAATAGCCAATTAAACGGTTCAAAAGAAAAAAGAATTCCATAAAGGATAAAACCGCCCAGCAAAAACAGCACACTTGGTATAATTGGAAAAACCAGACCCGCAAAAGCGATAATAAACAACAGAATAATCAGTGACCAATAAACTATCTCCAATATCAGCACCTCTTTATTAAAGTAAAATAAGCAAGGGATTATCCCTTGCTTATTTTACCACTTATTCTTCCCCTAAAACAGCTTCAGCAATATTCACAGCGTGATCACCGATACGCTCCAGGTTGCTGACAATGTCAACATACACAATGCCGGCCTGTCCAGTGCAGACTCCTTCATTCAATCGAAGGATGTGCTGTTTGCGGAGCTTTCTTTCCATCTTGTCAATCTCTTCTTCTTTCTTTACAACATGTTCTGCAGCAATTTTATCATTATGATCCAGTGCCTGCATGGCTTCTTTCACGGTGGAAATGGTTAATTTGAACATTTGCTCCAGATCGGCCATGGCTGAATCAGTAATGGACACTTTATTTGCCTGTTTATAATCAATAAGCTCTATTACATTTTCGAAATGGTCACCGATACGCTCAATATCTCTTACCGTATCCATCAGCATTGTGTGCTCAGCAGATTCATTTGCAGAAAGTGAACTTGTAGAGAGCTTAATTAAATAATCTGTAATTTTACGGTCAAGGTTATTAATTGCATCTTCTAGCTGGTATGCAGTATCGGAATGTTTTTGATTGCCTGTTTTTAAATACTGAACCGTTTCTTCAAGTCCGCGTACAGAGAATGTTCCCATACGGAGCACTTCTTCCTTAGCTTGTCCAAGTGCAATCGATGGGGACTGTTCAATAAACATAGGATCCAAATGCTTTGCTTTATAATCTGTAACCGCATCTTCACCCGGAATGAGCTTTGTCACAATCCACGCCAGGACAGCTACAAATGGAAGCTGAATAAGAGTATTAGATGTATTAAAAATTCCATGTGCAAAAGCAATTGTCATTTCAGGATTCAGATCCATTTTACCCTGAAGTGTTTCAACTAAGAATGTAAAAGGCTTTAATAAAATCAGGAAAATGGTTGTACCAACTAAGTTAAACAGTACGTGTACAGCGGCAGCTCTTCTTGCAGCAACGGACGCTCCAATAGCAGCTAAAACAGCTGTAATGGTTGTACCAATATTATCTCCAAACAGAACCGGCAGTGCAGCATCCAAATTGATCAGTTCTTCAGAAAATAAGCCCTGAAGAATACCGATTGTTGCACTCGAGCTCTGAACGATTACGGTAAATACTGTTCCTACAACAACACCCAGAACTGGATTTGAACTCATGCTGACCGTCAAGTCATGGAAGGATTCCAATGTACGAAGAGGCTTCATTCCTCCGCTCATTAATTCCAGCCCATAGAATAATGCACCAAAGCCAAAAACAATTTGCCCGATATTGTGGATTTTCTGTTTTTTAAAGAAAAATAATAGGATTGAGCCTAAGGCAATGATCGGCAGAGCATACTCCCCGATATCAATACCAATGATGAATGCAGTTACTGTGGTTCCTATATTAGCCCCCATAATAACACCTATCGCCTGGCGCAAAGTCATGAACCCGGCGGATACTAAACCAACTGTTATTACAGTTGTTGCAGAGCTGCTTTGTATAAGGATGGTGACAAGTACACCCGCCAATACCCCCATTAGCGGATTTGTCGTAAAACGATCTAATAAATCTCTCAGCCGGTCACCAGCTGATTTTTGGAGCCCGTCACCCATAAATTTGATTCCATAAAGGAAGATTCCAAGTCCTCCCAAAAATTCAAAAAGCATTTGCTGAACATTAAGTTCCACAATTTTCAACCCCTATAATTTATTCGACATGATTCATCAAACCCCATACAATTATTAATGATATTCAAGCAAAAAGTAAATATAATAAGAGCCGAATTTACAATACCTTAACATTCCCCTCTAATATTACAATCTCATTACAAGCAGAAAAAGCTATTGCTTTTATACCAATGGAGTGTATCACTTGTAACATCTTGGTATTTGGCTAAAATAAGAATGTGAATCTCAAAAAGGGTGTGTGCAAATGAATATTTTTGTTCAGTTTTATAAAAGCTTATTTTCTCCTAAAGATATAGCTTTATTTCGTCAACAGGGAATAGGCAAGACTATTTTGTATGTGTTTTTCCTTACCCTTCTGTCAGTTTTGCCAACCGTATATTATTCCGGGACAGGAATCATTAATGGAATAAATGCCATTGATGAAACAATTGACAATCAATTACCCCATTTTGAAATAATAGATGGACAGCTTCACACAGATGAAAAGGCACCAGTCACCATCAGCAAGAACGACTTTACAATCATTGTTGATTCAACAGGTGCAGTTGACCCTTCAGTTCTAACCGAAAGCGGCAATACGATTGCTTTATTAACAAATGAAATCTATATACGTGCAGAAGGACAGGAACAGACATATCCCTACTCGATGCTGTCGGGCGGCACAATTTCCAAAAGGGATCTTTCCGAGTTTCTTGCTTCTGCAGAATCCCTTATGCCGATTATTATTCCCTTAATAGGGATTGTCATTTATATTTTTGCAGCGGGCATTCGATTTATTGAGATATCCCTGCTAGCACTGGCAGGCCTTCTAATTAAAAAAATTCTTGCCAAAAAATTGGAATACCGGCAGTTATGGCGTATGTCCGCCTACAGCATTACTTTGCCGACCATTTTCTTTGCTATTATGTCAGCCCTGCAAACCACCGTGCAAAACGGGGCTATTATTAACTGGCTTGTTTCCCTTATTATTCTTCTGCTGGCCATTAAGGAAGTTCCTGCTCATAACCCCAAATAAAACGTGCACCCAGCACGTTTTTTATTTGGGTTTTAAAAAAATAAATCTCTTGTGTCTGCAGAATAATAAAATGAGTGGTCTAAGCACAATAGGACAAGCATAGATATTGGGTAAACATGCTATTTGCAGGAGGTTTGTCCAATATGAAGAAACTTGCGGGAGTATTGCTTTCAGTCCTTGTAATTTACGTAGTCTTTTATGACCTGAATCATGGTACACTCCCATCTGGGCAAAACCCGTCTATGGAGGCCAGCACAATTCCATCTGCAGAAACAGACGCAGGCTTTTTTGAGAAAAAGGTCAATCCGGGAGAGACAGTTCTTTCCATAATTGAACTAAACCTTGATGGGCCAATTCCGGTTGGCATAAACCAGGTTGTATCAGACTTCTCTGAATTGAACAATGGAATGCAGCCAGAAGAAATAAAATCCGGCGAAACCTATAAATTCCCAAAATATAGTCAAGACAACTAATCATCATTCTTGTCAACATCAGCGGTTCATTGATACAATAGAGTGGACCTTCTCTAACAGCGTACTATTCAGCTGTTATATGAATAGATAAAAAGGAGCGAATCTCCATTGAGTGAAATTATACATCGCACGAAAACAAGGCCTGTCAAAGTTGGCCCTTTAACAATTGGCGGAAGCAATGAGCTGTTCATCCAGAGCATGACCACAACAAAAACACATGATGTTGAAGCAACTGTAGCCGAAATAAAAAGGCTGGAAGAAGCAGGCTGTCAGATCGTACGTGTTGCTTGCCCTGATGAAAGAGCTGCAAATGCCATAGCAGATATAAAAAGACAAATTAACATACCGCTTGTTGTTGATATCCACTTCGATTACAAGCTGGCTCTTAAGGCTATCGAGGGCGGAGCAGATAAAATCCGCATTAATCCCGGAAATATCGGCAAACGAGAAAAAGTGGAAGCCGTCGTCAAGGCTGCCAAAGCAAAAGGAATACCTATCCGGATTGGCGTTAATGCAGGTTCTCTAGAGAAAAGGATCCTCGAGAAATACGGATATCCTACAGCAGATGGCATGGTTGAAAGCGCCCTTCATCATATCAAAATCCTAGAAGACCTTGATTTCCATGACATTATCGTCTCTATGAAGGCTTCCGATGTGAACTTGGCCATTGAAGCATATGAGAAAGCTTCACAAGCTTTTGACTACCCTCTTCATTTAGGTATAACAGAATCAGGCACACTTTTTGCCGGTACTGTGAAAAGCGCCGCCGGACTCGGGGCAATCTTAAGCAAAGGCATTGGAAATACATTAAGAATTTCATTGAGTGCAGACCCGGTTGAAGAAGTCAAGGTTGCCCGGGAACTTCTTAAAGTGTTTGGCTTATCCTCCAATGCTGCCACACTGATCTCCTGTCCAACTTGCGGACGGATTGAGATTGATTTAATCAGCATTGCTAATGAAGTGGAAGAATATATTCAAAAAATTAAAGCGCCCATTAAGGTTGCTGTATTGGGCTGTGCGGTTAACGGACCTGGTGAAGCCAGGGAAGCTGATATCGGCATTGCCGGTGCCCGCGGAGAAGGCCTTCTGTTCCGCAAAGGCCAGATTGTAAGGAAGGTTC
Source organism: Bacillus sp. 7894-2 (assembly GCF_002272225.1). Taxonomy (NCBI): domain Bacteria; kingdom Bacillati; phylum Bacillota; class Bacilli; order Caryophanales; family Bacillaceae; genus Bacillus; species Bacillus sp. 7894-2. The sequence goes on along the minus strand of NZ_NPDG01000132.1, from coordinate 50,669 downwards.
CGGAAGAAACGATGGTCGAGGAACTAAAGATCGAAATCGACAAAATCGCTGAAGAATATTTTGCAAAACAGGAAGAAGAAAAAGCACAGGCAGAAAGCCTGCAGCCATAGAAAGAACACATTAAATTAAACAGAAAAGCCTGGCACCAAATTAAATTTGGAAACCAGGCTTTTTTTTTCTAAAAAAACGGAAGTATAAACATACCGACAATAATGGAAATGGCTCCTATGGCAATCGCCCAGCCTCCAAGGCTTTCTGAACCCCTTCTTCTTGCGATAAAACCAAGGACAATTCCTGTTGCTCCAAAAAGAACCGGCAGCACAAACAAAGATAAAATGGAAAGTGCCAGGGCTGCATAACCGACTCCTCTGCCGGCTGCAGCGGTTTCATTCTCATCATCCCTGTCCAATGATCTATTGTAGACACCTGGTGCTGCTATTTCTGCAGAGGTCTCCTCAGAATAATTGGCCTGAACTGCTTCTTTTTCGATTTCCTCATCCCGATCAAGCGACCTGTCATAGACACCCGGCGCCGCTATTTCTGCAGCAGCTTCTTCTGAATAATCTGCTGCATCTGCTTCACCAATTCGCTCACTGTATCGGAGGTCATACTCTTCATTGGTGCGATCTCGGTCTGCCATCATGATCCCTCTCTTTCTTTGCTGTGTTCCTAAAAAAATATTGCTTAATGGAGCATTTATAGTGTTTGCGATAAAAGGCTTTTTTAAGATGTTAATGTTTAACTGTCAAACATGAACTGCAACACTCTTTTGCAAGGCCATGACTTTTGTTAAGATAAGGGATATATGCATTAAAGGAGATTATTATAATGAAGAAGCGCTTTGGCATCGATATAGACGGAACGGTTACCAGCCCTGAAGCAATGGTTCCATATTTAAATGAAGCATTTAATTTGAGTATTACTTTAAATGATATTAAGCAATATGATTTAACACCTTTAGTAACGATCTCAGAAGAACAATTTGCACAGTGGTTTTATGAAAATGAGCCCATTATCTACAAAGAATCCCCCCTGGCGAAGGGCGCAAAAGAAGTTTTGACCAAATGGAAACGGGAGCATGAATTGTATTTTATAAGTGCCAGGGGCTCTCACCTGCAGCAAGTAACAGAAGAATGGTTTTTAGAGAACACATTGGAGTTTGATCATATCGAACTGATCGGAAACCATGATAAAATTGAAGCTGCCAAAAAGTATGAGGTGGATATCTTTTTGGAAGACAAGCATGATAATGCGGTCATGATCCATGAGGCTTGCGGAATTCCTGTCATTTTATTCGATACGCCCTATAATCAGGATCCCCTTCCCAATGGCGTCATTAGAGTCCGAAACTGGAAGGAAGCCAATGCATGGGCAGAAGATTGGCTTCAGCAAAAAAGAAGCATGGAAAAATAGCTCCATGCTTCTTTTTTTGTTCCAGTATTAAAAACACTCCGGGCATTTCCCATATATTTCAAACTTATGTCCTGAAACATCATATCCCTTTAGATTTTCCTGCACCTGTTTCATAGGACAGACTTCAATTTCTTTCGTCTTTCCGCAATCCAGGCATATAAAATGATGATGATGATGATCATGAGAGCACGTAAAGCGGAAGTGTTTTTCGCCTGACAGCTCTGTCATTTCAAAAATACCCAGTTCAACGAATAACGATAAATTTCTGTAAATGGTATCAAAACTTAGTCCAGGGTAATTATCTTTCATTTTCTCGAGAACATCTTTAGCCGTTATATATTTATCACTGTCAGCAAACAGCTGAAGCATCTCTTCCCTTTTCCCCGTATGCTTATAGCCTTTATCCTTTAAAAGCTGCATGGCTTCATCAACATTCATTCTTTCCACCTCTTTTTTGCTCTTAAATCATCCGGGATAGAAATTCAATCACATTTATGCCGGCCTCATGCCCGCAAGTTTTTTCAGCAATATTGTTACAATCAGTATTAATACCGCAATCATGACGATTGTTCCGCCCGGCGCCAAATCAATATAGTAGGAAATTGTCAATCCGCCCAGAACTGATACTTCACCAAAAAGCATGGACAGGAAAATGGTCTGCTTGAATCCTTTTGCAATTCTGATGCTCGCAGCAACCGGCAATGTCATAAGGGAGGAAACTAATAAAATACCCACTATTCTCATGGAAGCAGCTATTACCAGGGCCACCATCACAATAAAAATGAAGTGGACACTTTTAGCAGCTATTCCGGATGCCTTGGCATGCTCTTCATCAAATGACAGCAAAAACAGTTCTTTATAGAGCAGGACCACAAGTGCAATGACAAGCACGCTGATAATCAAAATAGTCCATAAATCAAGCCGGCTTACTGCACTGACGCTGCCAAACAGATAACTGAATAAATCTGTATTGAATCCATCAGCCAGTGAAATGAATATGACTCCAAGCCCAATGCCGCCAGATAATATAATGGGAATAGCCAGTTCCTGATAGTGCTTATAAACAGCTCTCAGCTTTTCAATAAACAGCGACCCGGCTACTGAAAAAGCCATCCCCATATACAAAGGATTCAAACCGCTCAGTCCGATAAATTTCTTTTCGAGCAGCAGGCTTGCAGCGATCCCTGCAAGTGTGACATGACTTAAAGCATCAGCAATTAAAGATAGCCTTCTCACAACAATAAACACACCAAGAAGAGGCGCAATGATCCCGATGATCATTCCAGTTAAAAAAGCATTTTGTAAAAATTCATATTGAAGGATTCCCGAAATCATCTGCCTGCTCCTTTATCGTGATGGTGGTGATGGTGATCATGGTTATGTGTCAGGACATGTACATCATGTCCGTAGATTTCCGACATTTCATTTATATTCAAGCTTTCGAATTCTGCTGTATTTCCATGGAAATGCAAATTTTTATTCAGGCAAGCCACATGAGTGACTTTATCAGAAATTGTCCCAATATCATGCGTAACAAGCAATAAAGTAATGCCCAGCTCCTTATTTAAATCATCCAGCATTTCATAAAAGGACTGAACATTTTTCACATCCACACCTACTGTAGGTTCATCCAATATTAATAATTTAGGGTCGCTTACCAATGCACGGGCGATGAAGACCCGCTGCTGCTGCCCGCCTGAAAGCTCGCCAATATTACGTCCTGCATACTCATGCATGCCAACAGATTCAATTGCATGCATAACTTTTGCCTGATCGGCCTTGCCCATAAATTTAAAAAGCCCCAGCTTCTTTGTAAGGCCGCTTGAAACGACTTCAAAGACTGTTGCCGGGAATCCTGTATTAAATGAATTTGCCTTTTGAGAAACAAATCCAATATTCTGCCAATCCTTAAATCGGCTGATTTCCTGGCCGAACAGTTTGACGCTCCCCTTCTGCACTTTAAGCAAATTTAGAATAAGCTTTAAAAGGGTTGATTTACCTGACCCATTAGGACCTACAATTCCGAGAAAATCTCCTGAATTAATGGTCAGATTGATATCCTCAAGAACATTCTCTTTCTCATATCTATAAGAAACATGAGTTATTTCAATTATTGGCTGTGCCATTTTTATCACCTTACATATTAAGAATCATTACGATTTACTAACACAGTATACAGGAACCTCAATTTAAAGTAAAGGTACATGCTTTTTTATAGTAAATCTTAAAACTTATTGTCACTATTCACATTCTTCACTCATAAAGTACTGAGGAGGAGTGATGAAAATGAAAATATTCGAAAACATCATTAATCATAAATTAAGCAATATAACAGCAGATGAATTATTAAAATATGGAGAGCAGTTCAACATCCAGATTACAAAAGCACAGGCCCAGAAAATTGCAGATCATTTGAGAGGCAAGCAGGTAAACATCTTTGATGACCGTGAAAGGACAAAAATCATAAAGGAAATTGCCAGGATTGCCGGCCCGGAAACTGCAAGGGAAGTAAACAGGCTATTTTTGCAATTTACAAAATAGAACTTCACTAATGATACTTAACTCAAGCAAAAAAGCTGTGCAGTCCAGGCACAGCTTTTTACTATGTTTATACAGCCGTAATAGCTTCTAATAAGCTTTCATTGAATTCCTGGCTGCGAAGCATTTCAATTTCATGTTTATAAGGGGCTTTTTTATTATTTTTATCTTCGCCAACATAAGGAGTCTCCAGAATTTTAGGGATATCCTTTAATTGAGGATGATGTACAATGTAATTTAATGCGCTGAAGCCGATGTGGCCGAAGCCGATATTTGCATGGCGGTCTTTACGCATTCCGCGCTCATTCTTGCTGTCATTAATATGGAGAACTTTCAGGCGGTCAAGTCCAACAACCTTATCGAATTCTTCCAATACCCCGTCGAAATCATTCACAATGTCATATCCTGCATCATGTGTATGGCAAGTATCAAAGCATACAGATAAGTGGTTGTTATAATTGACTCCCTCAATAATCATAGCCAGCTCTTCAAAGGATCTCCCGCATTCCGACCCTTTTCCGGCCATGGTCTCAAGTGCGATCTGCACATTTTCTTCGCCGTTTAAGACTTCATTTAAGCCTTCTACGATCTTTTTGATGCCGGCCTCTGATCCTGCTCCAACATGGGCACCGGGATGGAGAACGATCTGCTTAGCTCCAATCGCTTCGGTGCGGTCAATTTCAGAGCGAAGAAAATTAACGCCTAATTCAAATGTTGAAGGGTTTGAAGTATTCCCGATATTGATTATATATGGAGCATGTACAACAATATCAGCAATCCCGTTCTCTGCCATATGCTTCAGTCCGGCTTCAATGTTCAAATCTTCGATTTTTTTTCTTCTTGTGTTTTGCGGAGCTCCTGTATAGATCATAAATGTATTGGAGCCATATGAAACAGCTTCTTCACTTGCTGCTAAAAGCATTTTTTTCCCGCTCATGGAAACATGTGATCCAATTTTCAGCATGACAATACCTCTCCCTTTGATTCTTTATTTACGCTTGATTCTTCTTTCGCGTTTTTTTATTTTGTCCATTTCCCATTTCATTTTCTTTTTGTAGCCCGGTTTTACTTTTTTCGGTTTTTTCACCAATGAAGCGGCTTTTTTATCAATGTCATCTGTTTGTTTCTGTCTTGTTTTCCGCTTGTTGCGATTATCCAGATCTGTCCATTCACCTTTTTGCAGATCTTTGTGCCTGAATTCGATCCCCATTTTTTCAAGCCTGTTTAATGCATCCTCATCGGAAATCTCATACACTGTTACAGCAATTCCTGAGAAACCTGCACGCGCTGTACGCCCAACCCGATGTATATAAAAATCAAGATCAGTTGGAAGCTCATAGTTAATTACATGGCTGATTCCCTGTATATCAATGCCCCGGGCAGCCAGGTCTGTAGCCACAATGTATTGAAACTCAAGGTCGAGAATCTGCTTCATCATTTTCTTTCTTTCACGCGGGTTAAGGTCCCCGTGGATACGTCCGACTTTCAGGCCTTTGCTGATTAATCCATCTGCCACTTCATCTGCCTTTTTCTTGGTGTTGGTGAAAACAATGGCCAAGTATGGATTTAAGGAAGTCAGTGCCTGGTAGACCAGCTCCACTTTATTGCGGTGTTTGGATGGCAGAAGCCAGTGCTCAATATTGGCTGCTGTGGCCTGCTTAGGCTCCACGTGAACATATTTAGGATTTTCCATGTATTTTTTTAGGAAAGGCTTCAGCTTCTCTGGAATGGTAGCTGAGAAAACCAGCATCTGGAGCTTCTCCGGCATCCTTGCTGCAATCTGATCAACATCTTCAATGAACCCCATATCAAGCATTAAATCTGCTTCATCCACAATAAGGATTTCGGCAGTATGCACAAACAATGCCTGTTCTTTGACAAGGTCATTGATTCTACCTGGTGTGCCTACAACCACATGAGGCTGTTTTTTAAGCTTTTCAATGGTTCTTTGCTTGTCCGTACCGCCAATATAGCAGCGTGCTGTTATTTCTTCTCCCTCCGGGCAATGCTCTGTAACCTTAAGAATTTCATGATATATCTGATTGGCAAGCTCTCTGGTTGGAGCTGTAATAATAGCCTGAACCTCCTGGCGGGAAGGATCAACTTTTTGAAGAATAGGAAGCACATATGAGTGCGTTTTTCCTGTACCTGTCTGTGATTGTCCTATTGCACTTTCACCCTTCAGCACGGCAGGGATCATTCTTTCCTGAATTTCTGTCGGCTCAAAAAAGCCAAAATCTTTAACCGCTTCTATAATAAATGGCTTAAAATTAAATCGGTCGAATTTCGTTTCGTTCATATAAAAACTCCTCAATTATCCAGATTCGCCTGGGTTCAGGCTGCACCGAAACATAAATTAGTGAGTAAGATCTACTAGTATCAACTGCAACTTGCTGGTTCCGAGCTTTTCTTACATCCTGTTATTATAATAAAGTTTCCTGTAAATAACCACTCAAACAGGCATTTATATTTTTATGATGAGCTTTTTAGGTGATTTTAATAAATAAAATCGGTTTCTTCTGTATAATGCCTAAACCAAAATGGGATAAACGCATACTTTATAATATGAATTTTAATTTAAGAATCAGAAATATGCAGTGAAAGGAGGCAAATGAATATGATGCCAGGATCAAGACCCCCTATGCGCGGAGGGATGCATCCCCATCCTTTTATGACCCCGATGCAGGGCAGACCTCCCATGGGGCCAATGATGGGCGGTCCTATGATGGGCGGTCCTCCGGGAATGAAACGAGGAGGAGGCGGATTGCTCTCCAAAATATTAGGAAAAGGAAATGCCCAGCCTGGAACAGGAATGGGCGCTGCAAGAGCTGCAGGGGGCTCACAAGCAGGCGGAGGCATCCTTCAGGCAATAAGCAACCCATCTTCCATAAACGGCTTTTTAACCAACACTCAAAAGGTCTTAAATACAGCACAGCAGTTCGGGCCCATGGTTCAGCAGTATGGACCGCTGGTCAGGAACCTTCCTGCCATGTGGAAGCTTTATAGAGGCATAAAGGATGCACCTGAAGCTGATGAGACAGCCTCAGAAGCTAAAGCGGAATCTCCTCAGGCAAATACAGAAAAAAAGAAACAGAATTCAAGGCCAAAAAACATCAAAAAGGAACAGGATATGGAACAGCCCGCTGCCAGGCGATCATCAGCAGAAGGCATTTCTAAACCAAAATTATATATTTAAAGAAAAGGATGCCGGGGCATTCTTTTTTCTTTTTCCGTAAGAAAAATTACACTTTTGTATTATCGGTTTATCTCTTATATAATAGAGGTGCAATATGGAGTTTTTCCGTTTAGATACAGGACTCAGTTCAATTCATATATAAGCTTTTAATTAGGGAGGATATACCGATGAACGTCATAAAAATCTCTCCTCGGGGGTATTGTTACGGTGTGGTGGATGCAATGGTTATTGCAAGGAACGCTGCACTTGATCCATCTTTGCCGAGACCCATCTATATTTTGGGCATGATCGTCCATAACAAACATGTGACAGACGCTTTTGAAGAGGAAGGCATTGTTACACTTGATGGAAAAGACCGCAAAGAAATCCTGGAAAAAGTCGACAAAGGCACTGTCATTTTCACAGCACACGGCATATCACCTGAAGTGCGGGAAGCAGCGAAACAAAAAGGCCTTGTGACACTTGATGCAACATGCCCTGATGTAACAAGGACACATGATCTTATCAGGGAAAAGGAAAAGGAAGGCTTTCAAATCATTTACATTGGCAAAAAAGGCCACCCGGAACCTGAAGGTGCAGTTGGAGTGGCTCCTCATGCAGTTCATTTAGTACAGACTGTTGAGGATGTAAATGAACTTAACATACAGGCTGATAAAATACTGGTGACAAATCAGACTACAATGAGCCAGTGGGATGTTGTCCATGTAATGGATCAGATAAAGGAAAAATACCCTCACGCAGAGTTCCACAAAGAAATCTGCATGGCTACCCAGGTCCGCCAGGAAGCAGTTGCAGAACAAGCCGGCCAGGCCGATGTATTGATCGTTGTAGGTGACCCTAAGAGCAATAACTCCAATCGTCTTGCACAAGTATCAGAAGAAATTGCGGGGACAAAAGCCTACCGTATTGCTGATATTACTGAACTGGATGTAAATTGGATTAAAGATGCTACAACTGTTGCCGTTACATCAGGAGCCTCAACCCCGACACCGATTACAAAGGAAGTTATTACTTTCCTTGAACAATATGATCCGGCTGATGAGTCCACATGGTCACGCGAGAAGAAAGTGGCGTTAAATAAAATACTTCCGAAAGTAAAGAAGCCAGCAAAGTTATAAGAAAAACGGAAGTGCATATAAAGAGAACCGGTCCCTGAGGGAAGCCGGTTCTTTTGATTTTCAGACAAATTTAAAGGGATCTGTATGAACTTCAGATGGAAAAATGGATACGTTATACCCTTTTTCTGTACACATCTGAGCTAATTTTTGGGTGACTCCTTTTTTCATTACCTTTTCCACATTATGGCCGGGATCAACAATATTCAGGCCCGTCATCATAGCGTCATGTGCCACATGATAATACATGTCTCCCGTCACATATACATCAGCACCCTTCATCTTTGCTGACATAAAGTACTTGTTTCCATCTCCCCCAAGAACAGCAACTTTTTTCACTTTTGAAGAAAGGTCGCCCACTACACGAACTCTCTCCACTTCAAGTGTTTGTTTTACATGCTCCGCAAATTCCCCCAGAGTCATCTCGCCAATTACTCCAATTTTACCCAGTCCCAGAACTTCACCTTTGTTTTCAAGCTTATAAATATCATAGGCAACTTCTTCATAAGGATGGTTTTTGAACATCGCAGAAAGCACTTTCTTTTCTATATGTTCAGGAAAAATGGTTTCAATGCAGACTTCCCTAACTGCCGCAAGCTCACCTTGCTGGCCAATATGAGGATTTGCATCACTTCCAGGCTTAAACATCCCTGTCCCTGAAGACGTAAAAGAGCAATGACTGTAATTGCCGATTGAACCAGCCCCTGCGTTTCCAAGAGCCTGTCTTAAAGACTCAGCATTTTCTTCAGGCACAAACACAGCGAGCTTTTTCAATACAGTTTCATATGTAGGATATAAGACTTCCGTATTGGAAAGCTTCAGTGCATCAGCCAGCATATCATTAACCCCGCCTTTGGCGATATCCAAATTTGTATGTGCTGCATACACAGCTATATCATGTTTGATAAGCTTTTCAATAATTCTTCCTGATGGAGTATCAGTGGGAATTTTTTGCAAAGGTCTATAGATTAAGGGGTGGTGAGCTATGATCAACTGAACATTCCTTGCAATCGCCTCATCAACTACATCTTCCAGAACATCCAGAGCAACCATGACATTTTCAACTGGAGTGTTAAGCCTGCCTACCTGGAGGCCAATTTTGTCTCCTTCCATCGCATACCCTTTAGGGGAAAACTGTTCAAATAGTTGGATAATCTCATGTCCATTTATTTTTTTCACTGCATCAATACCTCCTCTGCCATTTTAATTTTCCGCTTTAACTCCTGTTTTCTCTTCTCTGTTTCACTGGAATATGCTGCTTTTTCAAGCTGCAAAAGGATTCTCTCCCAATTCTTCTTTTCACCAAGCCACTTGTTTTGAAATACGGCTGATTTTTGCTCCATAAGAAAAGGTCCCATCAGTAAACCTTGTTCTTTATTCTTGTAGGGTTTTAATGGCTCTCCTTTTTCAGCAGCAAGGACTTCATAAATCTTTCCGTCTTCTTCAAGGATTTGTTCGGCTATTAGCTCCCAGCCATTATCAATCAGCCAGCTTCTAATCGAGATGGCACTTAAATTCGGCTGGAGGATCAGCCTCTCTACAGAAGCAAGCTTACTCTTCCCCTCTTCAAGAATGCTCGCAATCAAAGCTCCTCCCATGCCTGCAATGGTTATGCAGTCAACTTCATTTGGGCTAATCACTTCAAGCCCGTTTCCTTTTCTTACGGAGATCTGATTTTCGAGTCCTTCCATTTTCACCTGTTTTTTTGCGGATTGATAGGGACCCTCCACCACTTCACCAGCAACAGCAAAAGGGACAATCCCTTTCTTTACTGCATAGCATGGCAAATATGCATGGTCTGAGCCTATATCAGCTACTCGTGCACCTGAGGGGATATAATTTGTTACAGCTTCAAGCCTATTTGATAATTTTTCAGTATTCATTCTGTCACCACTTATTTATGTATTGTAAAAAGCGCATAGCGCCTGCTCTTCTTGAGCAAAAGCTAAAAAAGCTATCGTCAATTTACGATAGCCTTTCTTATAGTATAAAAAAAGTCCTTTACATATGCAAAGGACTTTCATTATAGATATTACTTAAGGCCTGCTAACCATTCAGCCATTTCGGCAGCTTTGTCTTGAGGCACTAATCCTGGAGGCATTGAGCCTTTACCGTTTACTACGATATCTGCGATCTCATCCTGTGATAAACGATCGCCTACACCTGTTAGAGCAGGACCAACTCCACCTTGATACTGGTCACCGTGACATCCGATACAGCTCTTCTGGTAAATTTCTTCAGGGTTCGCAGCAGCAGTTTCTTCAGTTTCAGCACCGCCGCCTTCCTGTTCTTTTGCAAGCTCTTCCATATCGCCAAGACCTTTAAAAGAAACTAGGAACATTGCTACCACACCAAAAACCATAATTAACACAAATGGAATTATTGGATTGCGATTCATGATTTAACCTCCCTTATGTAAGCACATTCAGTTTAAGTAAGTATACAAACAATCTCTATTTTACTTTAAAAAAGACAGAAGGAAAAGCCCTATTGTAAACTTTGTCAAATCTTGTTCATAAAATGGACAAAAACTCCACCTTGAGGATGGAGTTTTTGCTGATTATTTCACCTGCATATCTCGTTCATGTCATACGAAATACAGTTTTAGCATCCAATAAGGCGCGCAATGACCATTCTTTGTACTTCAGAGGTGCCTTCACCGATTTCAGTGAGCTTACCGTCCCTCATATAGCGTTCAACATGGTATTCTTTCATATAGCCGTATCCGCCGTGGATCTGAACAGCCTGTTCGGCGATTTCCATACAGATTTCAGAGGCATAGAGCTTGCACATGGAAGCTTCTTTGGCAAATGGTCTCCCCTGATCTTTCAGCCAAGCAGCCTTGTAGACCATATTTCGTGCCAATTCAATTTTCATCGCCATATCTGCAAGTTTAAACTGAATAGCTTGGAAGTTTGAGAGAGAACGGCCGAACTGCTGGCGCTCCTTTGCATATTGAAGCGCTTTGTCATAAGCAGCCTGCGCTATCCCCAAAGCCATTGCCCCAATACCAATACGCCCTCCATCCAATGTGATTAAAAACTGTTTAAAGCCCTCGCCTTTTTTGCCGAGCAAGTGCTCAGTCGGAACGCGTACGTCTTCAAGCACCAGTTCAGTTGTATTTGAGGCATTGAGTCCCATTTTTTCATAATTATCGATAACGGTAAATCCTTCTGCATCCGTTGGAACAATAATCGCACTGATTTCTTTTTTTCCATCCACTTCACCGGTGACAGCAGTCAAAGCTAAATGCTTCGCATAGCTGGCATTCGTAATGAAGCATTTATTACCATTAATGATATATTCACCATCTTTTTCGACGGCTGTTGTTCTGGTACCGCCAGCATCTGATCCTGCATTAGGCTCTGTCAGCCCGAAAGCTCCAAAAGACTCACCTGTACAGATAGGCACCAGATACTTTTTCTTCTGCTCTTCGGTCCCGAATAAATAAAGCGGTGCTCCGCCAAGTGATATATGCGCGGAATAAGTGATTCCAGTTGACGCGCAAGCCCTGCTCAACTCCTCTGTAACAATTGCAAAGCTTACTGTATCTGCCCCTGCGCCGCCATATTCTTCGGGAAAAGGAAGTCCCATCAAGCCAAGGTCAGCCATTTTCTTAAATACTTCTACAGGAAATTCCTTTGTGCGGTCTCTTTCCAAAGCTCCCGGTGCAACTTCTTCCTGAGCAAATTCCCTGATTGTTTTAAGGATCATATTCTGTTCTGCAGTTAAGTCAAAATTCATGTAAATCCCCCTTATAAGAACAAAAGTTGTATACGCTTTCATTACTATTATATAAGGGATGTTAGAGTTTTCTCAACATTTAAAAACTTTTTAAAATATTTTATTATATGAATATAGAAATAATTAGTAAAAGAAAGCCCAAAGCCCCTGATATCCATAGATAGATAAAATTCCATTTCAATCCCAGGAACAGCCAAAGAATACAGTTAATTACTAGGCAAACATAAAGAATTCCCTCGTTTCCTGGATATAACACCGATACAAAATCAACAGATCCCATTAGTAAAATCAACGCTCCTGATATGATGGGTATATGTATCATTTTTACTTTTTTAGAAAAATAAAAAAGTAAGAAAATACACGCAGAAATGAAAAGAATTAAAATGACGGTTTGCAAAGTAATAGACAATTCAGTAAAATAAATTAATAAAGCAGAAATTGGAATCAGCAACAGGAGGAAAAGGTTGGCAAGATACAAAACCACTGTATTTTTACGTTTTTTTATATCCTTCGGCTGACTTCCTTCGGTGTAAAGAGCTAGCAGGTAGTCACAATAATGGTCAGGGAGCATTCGGCTCTTTTTCCAATGCAGCAGCTCGTTAACAATGATTTTTTTTCTGTTTTCTTCCAACACAAGCACATCCTGTCAAAAAAAATAGTTTACTTCCATTGTAAGAAGTAAACTATCCACTGGCAATTATTTTTTATTCTAAAAAGTCTTTTAAACGTTTGCTTCTGCTCGGATGGCGCAGCTTTCTTAGGGCTTTGGCTTCAATTTGGCGAATACGTTCGCGGGTAACGCCAAATACCTTGCCGACTTCTTCCAAAGTTCTTGTACGGCCATCGTCAAGACCGAATCGAAGACGCAGAACGTTTTCTTCGCGGTCTGTCAGTGTGTCCAGAACATCTTCAAGCTGTTCTTTCAGAAGCTCGTATGCCGCATGCTCCGAAGGAGAAGTGGCATCCTGATCTTCGATGAAGTCACCTAAGTGGGAGTCATCCTCCTCACCGATAGGTGTTTCTAATGAAACAGGTTCCTGTGCAATCTTAAGAATTTCTCTTACTTTGTCTGGAGTTAAATCCATATCTTCAGCAATTTCTTCCGGTGTTGGTTCACGGCCAAGATCCTGAAGAAGCTGGCGCTGAACACGAATCAATTTATTGATGGTTTCCACCATATGGACAGGAATACGAATTGTTCTGGCCTGGTCAGCAATCGCTCTTGTAATGGCCTGGCGTATCCACCATGTTGCATACGTACTGAACTTGAATCCTTTGCGGTAATCAAATTTTTCAACCGCTTTTATCAGTCCCATATTCCCTTCCTGGATAAGGTCAAGGAACAGCATTCCGCGTCCTACATACCTTTTCGCAATACTCACAACCAATCGGAGGTTCGCTTCTGCCAGGCGTCTTTTAGCTTCTTCATCGCCTTCCTCAATGCGGTTGGCAAGTGCAATCTCTTCCTCTGCGGAGAGTAAATCAACACGTCCAATTTCTTTCAAGTACATACGGACAGGATCATTAATTTTCACACCCGGAGGGACACTTAAATCATTAAGATCAAATTCTTCCTCATTTTTTGCAAGTTCCTGAACATTTGGATCTGCATTTTCATTATCTCCAACTAACTCAACACCCTGATCTCCGAGGAATTCGTAGAATTCATCCATCTGGTGGGAATCAAGTTCAAATTGAGACAATCTTTCTGCTATATCATCATAGGCAAGGACACCTGTCTTTTTTCCTATTTCAACTAATAGATCTTTCGCTTGTTCAAGGGTCAATTCTGTATCAACCTCTTTTGAACGGGCCGACTTTTCAGCCATATGTCCCCCTCCTTTCAAAAATCAAACACATTCTAAATCTTCTTAGGTGGTGCTAATTCCATAACTTTTATTTAAGGCACACAGCCTTCTTATAGTGACTTTCGCAAATGAAGAATTTCCATTGCGATTAAAGCCGCTTTAGCATAATCCTTTTGGCGTTCTGCTTCCTTTTCTTCATTTAATTTTTCCTTTATTTTTAACATCTTTTGATAATTCAACACCTGTTTAAGGTAATCTGATAATTCCTGTTCGCTTATTTCATCGTTTATGGACATCATTTCTATATCCACCACAATACGTTTAAGCTTTTCATCATTTATGAAATTTATGAATGCACTAGGATCAGGCGTATGGCCTTTTTCGTAAAAACCTAAAAGATAGGTAATAATAGCCTGGTGTTCATCGATGTTAAATGTATTTCCCTGAAGCATATCCTGAACTTTAAATGCTATGTCACTATTCCTGAGCATGTGGGCAATCAGCCTTCTTTCCGCTGTATGAAAAGCGGGTTTAAGACTATCAGCCCTTTTGGGTGTCTGCAGCCTTTTTTGAGGCTCGAAAGCACCTTTGCCCTTCTGGCTGCTTTTTCTCTTCTCCGTGTAATAAACCTGTTTTTGCTGCTCTTTCAAGGCTTCCAGAGAAAGTGAAAATTCATTTGCCAGCTGGCGAAGATAATGGTCTCTTTCCACCGCTTTATCAAGCCGGCTGATTTCCTTTAATACCTCTTCGATATACAGGAGCCTATCTCCTTCATTTTGAAGCCTTTTGCCTCTACGGAGATAAAGAAGTTTAAATGCCATAAAGGTTATGCTGGATTCGATTACATCATGACGAAATTTTTCTTCGCCGTATTCTTTAATATAATCATCCGGATCATAGCCGTCAGGCATCAGTGCCACTCTGATCTGGCAGCCTGCTTCCGTTAGCAGGTTTGCTGCCCGGTATGCGGCTTCGATACCGGCATTATCGGAATCATAACAGATCGTGATTGATTGAACATTTCTTCTTAAGGAAGCAACATGTTCTTCAGTTAAAGCAGTGCCCATCGTACCAACACCATTGCCGACGCCAGCACGATCAGCGGCGATTACATCTGCAAACCCTTCAAAAAGAACGGCCCTCTGCAATTTTTTAATCTGCGGTCTCGCCAAATGAAAATTATATAAAGTTTTGCTTTTATTAAAGATTGCTGTTTCAGGGCTATTTAAATATTTGGGCTCATCGGCCCCAAGGGATCTCCCTGAGAAAGCAATCGTATTTCCGCTGCGGTCAAAAATCGGGAACATAATTCTATCTCTGAAGCGGTCAAAATAGTTCCCATCTTTCTCCCTTTTGATGATCAGTCCTGCTCTTTCCATAACGCCTTCAGGGAATTTTCTTTTAGTCAGGAACTTGAAGACAAAATCCCAGGACTTTAATGAATAACCGATTTGAAATTTCTCGATTGATTCCATTGTAAAGCCCCTATTAAGCAAATATTCCAATGCATGCTGACCATCTTTTGTGTTTACAAGCAGATGGTGATAAAATTTACGTAGAAGCTCATGGGCTTCCATCATCTGCTGTATATCCACAGGCATTGATTTTGCTGATGCTGCGGATGCCGCATCAATTTCGAGCTTGATATTTCCCTTTTCAGCGAGTTTTAATGCGGCTTCCTGAAAAGAATATCCTTCTAAATCCATTAAGAAAGAAAACGCATTGCCTCCTGCTCCGCATCCAAAGCAATGGTAGATTTGCTTT
Organism: Bacillus sp. 7894-2; assembly: GCF_002272225.1. Classification (NCBI taxonomy): domain Bacteria; kingdom Bacillati; phylum Bacillota; class Bacilli; order Caryophanales; family Bacillaceae; genus Bacillus; species Bacillus sp. 7894-2. The sequence continues at coordinate 35,091 of NZ_NPDG01000132.1, read as the reverse complement.
TCGGGTGATACAGAAAAGGAAGGAGTATTTTCGCCATGAAAAGGACAAAGCCCAAAGTAGTTGCGTCCTTGCTTGTTTAATTGGATATAGTCGCCAATGACATCAACAATATCTACAGCTTGCCGAATCTCATTTACTTTCTCCTCGGCGATCCGTTCTGCCATATGAACAACTCCATTACTTACTGAGGTATTCGATAAACGTTACTGAATCCCTTCAAAATTCGACAAAATCTTTGTCAGCTGCTGCACAAACCTGAATCGGTCCTCTTGACTAAATGGTTTTGGGCCTTTCCCATAAACCCCTCTTCTTCGCGCTTTGGCTGAAAGGTGCCTCATTTCCAAAGCAGTTCGAATTTCACTTTCCTCAAATAAAATTCCCCTGGGAGAAAGGACATAAACACCCTTTAACAAAAGAGTTGATGCCAATCCAATATCTTGTGTGACAACCGCATCTCCTGATTTCACATTATTCATTAAAATAAATCTGCAGCTTCCTTGCTGCTGTCAACAAATTTCCAGACAGCCCCACTCAGGTCACTTTGCATATGAGCATATGAAGCAACAAACACTGCGTCCACAGTAAAGGAATTGGCTATTTCGACAATTTCTTCTTTTAAAGGACAGGAATCAGCATCCACCATAATGATTGGTTTGCCTAATGTTCTAATAATTCTACATCACTCCGCATAATCCTTCTTTACATGAATAACTTTTGCATAGTGAGATATGTCGAATTTTTTCTTGGTCGAAAGCTTGACATGCCACAATAAATAGTTTATTCCTTGGCAATGAACTCTAAACCTATTCGGGTACATTTTTATCACAATTTTTTATTATAGTACATTAATCTCTATTTTGCCATTATTTTATCTGGCAAGAAAATAATTTAATTTTGCAGTTTTTATAAGAAAAAGCCCTCGTAACCCTGCCGATAAAAAGGAAAAGCACATAAAGAATTTATGTGCTAGCTTTTCGGAAAGTTTTTCCGGTATTGATTTAGGATCATATTGGCTGTTTCTTCTACTGCTTTGTTCGTAACATCAATAACCGGGCATTTAATTTTGGAAACGGTTTTTTCAAAGTAACCTATTTCTTCTTTGATTCTTTCTATATTTGCGTAGCTGGCATTATCGCTTAGACCTAATGATATTAGGCGTTCTCTTCGAATAAAGTTTAATTTTTCCGGACTGATTTTCAGACCGAAGCACTTATCCGGCGGGACAAGAAATAGCTCTTCTGGAGGATCGACTTCAGGCACAAGAGGCACGTTAGCCACTTTAAGGCGCTTGTGGGCAAGATACTGGGAAAGAGGTGTTTTTGAAGTCCTTGATACACCGATAAGCACTATATCAGCCTTTAATATGCCACGAGGGTCACGGCCATCATCATATTTTACAGCAAACTCGATTGCTTCAATCTTTTTAAAGTAATCTTCATCCAGCTTTCTGACCAGTCCTGGTTCGAAAAGCGGTGTAATGCCGCAGGCTCTTTGGATTTGATCCATTAAAGGGCCAACAATATCAAAAGCATATATCCCTTCTTCAGCAGCCCTCTGGTTAATATATTTCCTCATGTCCGGCTTGACCATCGTATAGGCTATCATCCCATTATCAAGCTTTGCGAGTGAAATAACTTCATCAATATGTACTTTCTCTTCAACATAAGGAAAACGCTTGATAGATATATCGCTGCCATTGAATTGGCTCGTTGCAGCTTTTGTTACAAGTTCAGCCGTTTCTCCCACTGAGTCCGAAACGACATAAATGACCGGCATTTTTTCCATCCTTTAACACCATCTCCTTCTTTCACTACTACTTTTCCCCGGCCAGAGCCAGGAATGCTTTTGTCAGATTTGTTTTAGTTATCCTGCCGTTTACTTCATACCCTTTTTCCGTCTTTTTTACAACAGGAAGAGCATCGATCTGCTTTTCAATCAGCTTTTTAGCAACTTCGATAAGCAAATCATCTTTTTCGCACATGGTAATGTTAGGCATTCTGGTCATAATGATATTGACAGGGATGGAATTTAGCTCCTGCTTGCCAATACTTGCACGGAGTAAATCCTTCCTTGACAGAACCCCAACAAGCAGTGAACCCTGATCAACAACAAATAGCGTGCCGACATCTTCCAGAAACATTGTCACAATGGCATCATATACCGACACATTTTCATTAACCACTACAGGAATAGATTGATAATCCCTTACATATAGCTTTTGAAGGTTTTCAGTCAGCAGCTGCGCCCCAGTCTTCCCTGTATAAAAATAGCCTACACGCGGACGGGCATCTAAATAGCCTGCCATCGTTAATATAGCCAGGTCCGGCCTTAGTGTTGCCCTCGTTAAATTAAGCTGTTCCGCAATACTCTCACCAGTGATCGGCCCGTTTTCCTTAACGATTTCTATTATTTTTTCCTGCCTTTTATTTAATTCGATTTTCCTCACCACCTAATCTGAAAAGGAGATGCTTTTGGCACTCATTTCCCACTATAATAAGGTTATACTTTTATATAATTATTATATACTATTTGTCATAAATGAAAAGATGTGTTTCATATATAGTTTACTTTGAGCTGACTAATATGCCCAAAATACGAAAGAGCCCGTCAGTATGATAAACAGGCTCTTTCAATGACAGCCACGGCAGCTGTCCTCATCTTAGATTTTAATCGTATTCAAGCATAAAACGCAAAACTTTAGCTTATTACTTAACAATTATTTCGTTCATATTTGCAAATTTCTTTATCACATCAGACAAATGCGCCATTTGATGCAGCCTATTACGGCGAATTTCCTGATTTTCATCCATTACCATAGTATGCTCAAAGTATTGATCAATTTCAGGCTTCAAGCTGATTAACAAGTTAAAGGCTTCTTCCTCTGTACCCTCTTTTTTCAACTCCTCGGTTACTGATAAATATTTGTTGAACAGAGCTTTTTCATTATCATTTTCAAATAAGCTGCTGTCAATATCCCCTTTATCTTCAGCCTTAGAAGCAATGTTGATTACCCGGCTAAGAGCTTCAATGCTTTCCTTGAAGCCAGCTGCATCCTTGTGGGATTCCAATACCTGAGCTCTATTCACAAGTGAAGGCACGGAGCCGATATCATTTCCTAATACAGCTTCAATTAAGTCATAGCGTATTGCTTTTTCCTGCAGCATATATTTAATCCTTAATTTAAAGAAAGAAACTAATTCCTGCATTAAATCACTTTTTGATTTCTTTCCTATATTCGCTTTAAGTACGGTCTCTGAAGATAATGCGATCAATTCTTCGAGCTTCAGATCCCAGTGTTTAGCCAGTAACGTCTGGATGATACCCGATGCCTGTCTCCTTAAAGCATATGGATCCTGGGAACCGCTTGGAATAATTCCAATTGCAAAGGATGACACAATCGTGTCCAGTTTCTCAGCAATGGAAAGCACTGCACCAGCATCGCTTTCCGGTGTCTGGTCCTCTGCATTGCGCGGCATGTAATGTTCATTAATTGCACGCGCCACAGCTTCCTTTTCGCCTTTTTGCAGGGCGTATTTTTCTCCCATAAAACCTTGCAGCTCTGGAAATTCGTAAACCATATGTGAAACAAGATCAAACTTTGAGATTTCAGCAGCGCGGTCTGTCACTGCTTTTGCTTCATCACTGAAGTCAAGAATCTCACTCAGTTTTGCTGCCAGCTGGCGGACACGGTTTACCTTTTCAGCAAGGGTTCCAATTTCTTCGTGATACACAATGTTATTGAGTTTTCCGAGCGATACTGCGATGTCCGTTTTTTGGTCTTCACTATAGAAGAAAGCTGCATCAGATAGCCTTGCCCGCAATACTTTCTCATTTCCTTTAGCCACTTTCTCCAAATGTTCATGAGAACCATTCCGGACTGTCACAAAGTAAGGAAGAAGAGTGCCACCTTTGGACTTTACCGGGAAATAGCGCTGGTGCTCTTTCATGGAAGTAATTAACACCTCTTCCGGAAGCTCAAGGTATTCTTCTTCAAACTTGCCATATAATGCAGTCGGGTACTCAACCAGATTATTTACTTCTTCCAATAAATCTTCATCCACCGGAACAACCCAGCCTTGTTCTTCCTCAATTTTTTCCAATTGAGAAAGAATGGCACTTTTTCTTTCCTGAGGGTTAGTGATCACATATTGCGCCAGCATGGCCTTTTCATAATCAGCAGGATTGTTAATCTCAATCTCTTCCCCTAAAAAGCGGTGACCTCTTGTAAGGTTGGAAGTCTGGACATTTGTTATTGAAAAAGGAATGACTTCATTTCCGAATAATGCAATAAGCCATTTAATCGGCCTGATAAAACGTAAATCCTGGTTTGCCCAGCGCATATTCTTCGGGAATGATAGCGAGGTAATAATCTGCTGAAGTTCAGGCAGAAGGGCAGCTGTTTCCTGACCTTTAATGAATTTGCTGACATGGGCGTATTCAACACCGTTAATTTCTTTAAAAAATATATCTTCAACAGAAGCTCCCTGACCCCGGCTGAATCCAACCGCAGCCTTTGACCATACTCCATCTTCTGTTAGTGCGATTTTTTTCGCAGGCCCTTTCGCTTCCTCATTTATGTCCTCCTGGGCGGTATCCACTCCGGTTACTAGGACAGCCAAGCGGCGGGGAGAGGAGAAAGCGCTGATCTCTTCAAAAGATATTTTCTTTTCCAAAAGCCATGATTTCACTTTATCTGAAAGCTGATTCATGGAATTAGTGACAAATCTGGCAGGCATTTCTTCTAGTCCAATTTCCAGCAGAAGGTCTTTCTTATTCATGAGATCCTTCCTCCTTAACCGTTAGAATTGGGAAGCCAAGTTTTTCTCTCTCTTCATAAAAGGTTTTGGCTATTTTTCTGGCCAGATTCCGGCACCTTGCAATATAGCCTGTTCTTTCTGTTACTGAGATCGCTCCCCTGGCATCGAGCAGGTTAAAAGTATGGGAACATTTCAATACATAGTCATAAGCCGGGTGTACAAGCCCTTCATCCATTTGCCTATGCGCTTCTTTCTCATAGATATTGAACAAATTAAAAAGCATTTCCTGGTCTGATGTTTCAAACGTGTATTTCGAATGCTCAAACTCGGGCTGAAGGAAAATGTCCCTAACTGTAAATCCTTCTGTCCATTCAAGGTCAAAGACATTTTCCTTATCTTGAATGTAAGAGGCAAGCCTTTCAATTCCATATGTAATTTCAACAGATACAGGCTTGCATTCCAATCCTCCTACCTGCTGGAAGTATGTGAACTGTGTTATTTCCATTCCATCAAGCCATACTTCCCACCCTAAGCCCGCACAGCCCAATGAAGGATTCTCCCAGTTATCTTCCACAAACCGGATGTCATGTTCAAGCGGATCAATGCCCAATGCCTTAAGTGAATCAAGATACAGCTCCTGGATATTATCAGGGGACGGCTTCATGATAACCTGAAATTGATGATGCTGATAAAGCCTGTTTGGATTCTCTCCATATCGGCCATCAGCAGGACGGCGTGAAGGCTCTACATAAGCCACATTCCACGGTTCTGGTCCGATTGCTCGTAAAAATGTATATGGGCTCATTGTGCCTGCGCCCTTTTCAGTATCATAAGCCTGCATCAGGATACAACCCTGTTCAGACCAATGTTTTTGAAGTGTTAATATCATGTTTTGAATATTCATAGGACACCTCTTTCGTATAAATAGTTGTATTTTATCTCTCAATGTTGTCTGTCGATTTCCGCTCCAGACTGTTCGCTTTCCTGTGGAACATAAAAAACTCCCGTCTCTATGCCAAATGGCATAGGGACGAGAGTTACCCGCGGTTCCACCCTATTTGCTGCGATTTTGACCGCAGCCTCTTTGGTTGTCAATAGACGAAATTGCTCCAGAGCGCCTTTCCTTAACTATCCATACCCGGCTCCCACTGTCCCGGGTTCGCTTTAATGAGAAAAAGTTAAGTACTCTTCTCCTTCACAGCAATAATATTTTATTAATTTGAATCATAGCGGAATCACATTGGATTGTCAATCTTTAATAAAAGCAAAAGGAGCTCATTACATAAGATCATTAAACTTGTCCATTTGATTCAAAAACTTCTTAGTCTTAAGGTTTAAGCCGGAATACTCTTCATAATAAGCAGAGATAATCTTTTTCAGTTCAGATTTGGTTTCCGGTTTAACAGAGATATTGCCGAGCCTGGACAAATCAAAAAAATAAAAGAGGCGCAGCAGCTTAATTGTCGCCTGTGATACTTTATAATGATAAGGATCCTTATCAAGACAGCGGTGACAAATGAGGCCGTTTTCCCGGATTGAAAATGCAAAATGCCCGTCAGTGCTTCCGCAGACAGAACATTGATCAAGAACTGGATATAAACCCAAACCGTTAAGCATTTTCATTTCATAAATATTCGTGAGAATCTCCGGATCATATCCTTCGTTTATTAAATTCAGCGTTTGATGCAGCAATTCGAACAAAAATGGGTTGGGCTTCTTATCCTCACTGCTTTTATCTGTTAAATCGACAATATAGCTTGCATAAGCCGTAAGAAAAATATCTTCTTTAATAGATCGCATGGATGAAATCATGTCACCCTGCTGCAGAGTGCCCAGACCGCTTCCGCGCTGAACTAAAAAATTCCCGTATGTAAAAAGCTGGGTGACAGCAGCAAGTCTGCTGTTGGGTTTTTTCGCTCCACGTGCCATCACACCAACTTTTCCCCATTCACGGGTATATAAAGTAACTATCTTATTTGTTTCACTATAATTAGTTGTCCTGATGACAATGCCTTCACATTTATCAAGCAACAGTGACACCATCCCTGTCTTTCGACAAACCTATGAGATGGGAAAATCAGCTTCTGCTAGCTCTTCATCATTGCTGCCGGGTATATCCTGAGTTTCCTTTTCTAGCTCCTTGAAGAGAAGATATGTGTCAATATTTCCTGTCTGGGAAAACACTCTCCAGGTAAAATCCATCATCGAAAACCCCACCTTTCAGTTATTCAACTAGCAATTCTTTATCCCAATTCATTTATCTATATCATAGCCTGTCTTTGTAAAATCATGAGACGAAAATATTGTCAATCACCTGTATGCATATAAACCAGAAATGGATAATACTTTAATTAGGGCTGGCTCAGTACTCATCTTCACGGAAGCCAAAATCGCGAAGCTGTGACATTTTATTGCGCCAGTCTTTCTGGACTTTGACCCACAGCTCCAGAAAAACCTGTGATCCAAGAAGATTTTCAATATCCACCCTTGCTCTTTTTCCGATTTCCTTGAGCATTTTTCCTTGCTTTCCAATGACAATGCCCTTCTGGGAGTCACGTTCCACTATGATCGTAGCCATGACATGAACGACATCTTTGTCTTCGCGGCGCTCCATTTTATCAATAGTTACAGCAAGCGAGTGCGGAATTTCCTCTCTTGTTAGATGCAGCGCTTTTTCCCTGATCAGTTCGGAAACGATAAATCTCTCCGGGTGATCTGTTACCTGATCAGCAGGATAAAACTGCGGCCCTTCAGGAATATACTTTTTAATCTGTTCTAACAGCGTCTCTACATTATTGCCTTCCAAAGCAGAAATGGGGATAATTTCATTGAAATCGTACTTTTCCTTGTAAGACTCAATAATTTTAAAAAGTTCATCTGGATGTACCTGGTCAATCTTATTGATCACAAGGAAAATGGGCGTACGGACTGACTGAAATTTCTCAAGTATGAATTCCTCACCGCGTCCAAAGCCTTCCTGGGCATTTACCATAAACAGGATGACATCCACTTCTTTCAGTGTATTTTGGGCAACTTTCATCATAAAGTCTCCCAGTTTATGCTTTGGCTTATGGATTCCTGGCGTATCAATAAAAATATATTGTGCATCATTGGTTGTCAGGACACCCTGAACTTTATTGCGCGTTGTTTGCGGCTTATCACTCATAATGGCAATTTTCTGCCCAATTACGCGATTTAAAAATGTTGACTTTCCTACGTTGGGTCTGCCGATTATGGAAATAAAGCCTGATTTGTGTCCTTGTTGTGTATTATTCATGTAAGTCCTCCGGTGAAAATGCTCCTGGCAGTAATTCTTCAACTGTTAATTCTCTAATATCCCCTTTTAAGTTGGTTAGAACAACTTTCATTTCAGGCGGACATAATTCGGATATTACCTGTCTGCATGCACCGCATGGGGGAACAGGACGGTCTGTGTCAGCAACAACAGCAATGGCTGAAAAGCTTTTAACGCCATCAGAATATGCTTTGAAGAGCGCAGTCCTTTCAGCGCAATTACACATGCTGTACGCTGCATTTTCTATGTTGCAGCCGTGAAAAACCTGACCGTCACTGCTTAATAGCGCCGCTCCCACTTTGAATTTTGAATATGGCACATATGCTCTATCTCTTGCAATCTTTGCTTCCTGTATTAGTTGATCGTTATTCACAATTATTTCTTCCTTTCCTGTAAAACGGAGCTGCTCCCGATGCAATCATGGGCTTTGGGGCTCGCAATGCTTCTTTCTGTGAAAAGCAGCCGCTTCTCTTTTATTTTACAACATTTTACTTAGATTTTCATCGATTGTAGCAAAAACGTAATAAAAAAATTGAATTTTCTAAAAATACGTAGGCCTTTTAATTTTATCTGGCCATTGTTTTCTAAATGGCATCCCTCAGATTCTCCCCGGCCTGCGAAATTTAATGCTGTTCTGTCATTTTAGCTGATTCAGTGAACGTTTTCAAACTCGGGTCCGATAATTCAAAGCAGTTTACGATTAGCCTTAATTATTCATTAAGAAAAAAGCAAAGCTGCCCATTCGGACAGCTTCACATTACTGCAAAAATATCAGGATTTTAGGCAGGAATATTACTCCGCCTATTATTACACTTATTATGGCAAACACCAGTACCGCTCCAGCGGCTATATCCTTAGCCTGCTTGGCAAGGGGATGGTAATCTTCGGTTGCCAGATCCACAGCCCTTTCAATGGCTGTATTAAGGAGTTCAAGTGAGAGCATTCCCCCGATGGCCAGCAGAATGATTATCCATTCAAGCCGGGAAATGCCAAAATATATTCCAAAGAACATGACAGCGAGGGATACTGCCAAATGTATCTGCAGATTCCTTTCGTTCAATAACGCCGTTCTAATTCCGGAAAAAGCAAACACAAAGGATTTGAGGACATTGTGTTTTCGGACTTTTTTATCTTGTGAGCCCGTATTCATCAAGTATATCCTTCTGGCGGGAAAACATTTTTTTCTCATCTTCCGGATTTTCATGATCATAGCCAAGAAGATGCAGGAAGCCATGGACCGCCAAAAAGCCAAGCTCCCTAATAAAAGAATGTCCATACTCCTCCGCCTGCTCCTTCGCCTTAGCAGTGGAGATGATGATATCCCCCAGGATTCGCGGCATATCAGCCCCAATCAGTTCAATTTCACCTTCACCAAGTTCTTCCATCGCGAAAGAAATGACATCAGTCGGCCGATCTTTATCCCGATATTCCTTGTTGATCTCGCGGATCCGCTCATTCGTCACAAACGTAATGGATACCTCGCTTTCAGGCTCCACAGATTCTTTTGAAGCCGCAAAGTTAATTAACTCTTCAATTTTGGCTATATCATTTTCCTGAAGCTCATTCGTTTCGTCTAAAAAATCAATGTTTAAATTCATGCCTGTTTCACCTTCTGTTTTGTCATTTCAGGATACTCAATACGTGAATGGAAAATTCCGTTTAACGTCTCACAGAAAGAGTGTGAAACGGTTTCCAGCTCTTTTAAGGTTAAATCACATTCATTCAGCTGTCCATCCTGAAGCCTGTCTGCGATTATCTTTTTGACTAAATCCTCTATTTGCTCTGTTGTAGGATGTGCCATTGAACGGACTGCAGCTTCTACACTATCCGCAATGCCAATGACTGCCGACTCTTTTGATTGCGGTTTAGGTCCAGGATAGCGGTAGTCCTCTTCTTTTACCTCAAGACCATTTTGTTTTGCTTTGTAGTAAAAAAATTTCAGCAATGTTGTCCCATGATGCTGTTCGGCAATATCCACTATCTCCTTAGGCATCTTATGCTTTCTCAGCATTTCAGCACCATCTGCGGCATGGGCGATAATAATATTCTTACTGGTCTGGGGAGGAAGCCGATCATGCGGATTTTCAATATTCACCTGATTTTCAATAAAAAACTGCGGCCGTTTCGTTTTGCCGATATCGTGATAGTAGCAGCCCACCCTTGCTAAAAGACCATTTGCCCCAATAGCTTCACAAGCTGACTCGGAGAGATTTGCAACCATTACACTATGATGGTAGGTTCCGGGAGATTCGGTCAGTATCTTTCTCAGCAGCGGATGATTAGGATTAGATAGCTCAATCAGCCTCATAGTAGACAAAATTCCAAATCCCGCCTCAAAATATGGCAGCAGGCCAATGGCCAGGACTGCAGACGAAATACCTGAAATCAAAGCAATTACAAAGTAAAATCCATATTCAATCGTTTCATAGTGGCCATTTCTTAAGAAAAGCATTGAAAAGATAACAAGTATGTTTACTGCAGATACGAATAAACCAGCCTGCAATATTTTAGAGCGGCGATTCTGTCTGCTCAAAAACAAAATGGCAGCCAAGCCGCTGCAAAGGATATAAATGGCTGATGTCAGCTGGAATGTCCCTGTAACACCTTCATTAAAAATGATGCTTCCGCTGATAGCCATAATAATTGTGTAGTACATTGCAAGCTTTTCATCAATCAGTATTTTGATCAGCATAGCTCCCATAGCTGCAGGATAGATATACCCTATCTCTGAGTAATCGGCGTATTGGAAAAGGCTGATGACCTTCATAAGCAATAACGATAAGATAAAGACAAGGCTGAACAGCAATAAATAGCTTTGCTTTAATTCCCTCTGTACATTCAGTTCGTGGAAATAATAATATAGAGCTGATAAAACAATGATAATGATCAAAGATAAGCCGATAAAAGGCTGAATCGAATTAACACTGTCCAGAAGCCCTACAAGTTCAAGCTGTCGGTATATGTCCCTGCTGATCAGCTGATTTTCTTCAACAATGATCTGTCCCTGAAGAATTTTTACTGGCTCGACACTTTCAATGGTCTGCTGCCGTAATTCTTCCGTGGCCGCAGGATCATAGAATTGATTTTGATATATTGCATAGCGCCCAAGCTCTATTGCGGCTTTTTTTGTTTCTGAATTTAAGCTGGTGAACTTCAGTTCTTCTTCAACACGCTTCTTTGCGTTCTCCACCTGTTCAGCCGGAATTTCATTATTCATGATTTTATTGATGGCCGTAACAGTAAGGTCTTTCGCAATGCTCAGTTCTCCCTCCTTTGCCTGCAGCAAAGCAAGGAAGACGCCATCCGATACTTCACGTGTTACATCATCAGTGAGTTTTTCTTTAACCATGGACAATTTCTCTTTAGGACCAGGGGCGGAAGGGTCTGGTGCCTCTATATCTTTGTCTGACTCATTTGCAGCAGCCTTCTTTTTCTCTTCCATCCCTTCTTTTACTTCTTCATTCACTTCCGAAACTGATCCGAAAATGGAGGTAACGAGGTCAACTCTGTTTTGGGCAATCTCCTTTTTTACAACGTAAATATCCTTAACATTATTTTCTGCTTCTTTTCTCTTTCTTTCTGTACTTGCTTTATCCTCTATTGTAATGGGTGATCTTATTGTCTGTTCAGCGACAGAGAATAGACTTAAATCCAGCTTTTCAGGCTTCACATTGCTATACATGGAAAAATACATAGCAACTCCCAAAAGAACAAATAAGAGAACACGAAAAAAGGTCATATTAAGTAAATTTCTGATTGTAGTCATACTCTGCTGAAGATTTGACACATTTACCCCTCCTGTCCTGGGTAAAAAAACTTCCAATATTCTTAAATGTTTTAATTATTAATTATGTAAAATCATAACAGTTTTTCAGTGGGTTTTCACTAATGAAAAATGGACTATCTATTAACAGGTTACCTAATCATTTCATTAATAGCAAATAATTCCATAGTAATTACCTGCCGATTATATCTTCAAAAGAAAAAACCGCCAAAAAAGGCGGCTTCATGGTTCATTGGCTATCTTCTGTCTGGTATGCCTGAATAATCCTGGCCACAAGCGGATGACGCACCACATCACTTTGTTCCAAGTGAACGAATGATAGTCCGCTTACACCCTTGAGTATGTCTTCTGCTGCGATCAGACCTGATTTTACACCCTTTGGAAGGTCAACCTGTGTTCTGTCTCCGGTAATAATCATTTTTGAACCAAAGCCCAGCCTGGTCAGAAACATCTTCATTTGCGCCTGAGTTGTATTTTGCGCTTCGTCCAGTATGACAAAGGCATCATCTAAAGTTCTTCCGCGCATATAAGCCAGCGGTGCAATTTCAATCGTGCCTCTTTCAATCATTCTTTGTGTATGCTCAGCACCTAATATATCATGCAAAGCATCATACAAAGGCCGTAAGTAAGGATCGACTTTTTCCTTAAGATCCCCCGGAAGAAAGCCAAGGCTTTCTCCCGCTTCGACTGCAGGGCGGGTTAGAATGATTCTTTTCACATTCCCATTTTTCAAAGCATTGACAGCCATGACAACTGCCAAATATGTTTTTCCTGTTCCTGCTGGCCCTATGCCAAAAACCAGGTCATTTTGGCGGATTGCTTGAATGTATTGACGCTGTCCCAGTGTCTTAACACGAATAGACTTTCCTTTTGCGTTTTTAGTGATTTCTTCTTCGTATAAATCACTGAAATACTCTAGTGTTCCCTTGTTTGCCATTTGAAGAGCATACATAACATCTCTCTGGCTTATATTTATACCTTTCCGGATTACATAAAGCAGTTTATCCAGAACCTTTCCAGCCAGTTCCACTTTGTCCATTTCGCCAGACACATAAACGGATTCTCCCCTGGTTACAATGGAAACATTCAGTTCTTGCTCAATAATTTTTAGGTTTGCATCTGAATTGCCTAATAATGCAATGGCTTCATTAGGATCTTCCAGCTGCAGGTTCATTGTTTTCAAGTCTTCTGTCATTCCGAATCTCCTTGAATAATTGGTTGTCCTTCTGCAATATTCTCAATAATTTGGAAATGTATTGCTATAGTTACTTTACCATTGTCAATTGATTGGTGCAAAACTTTTTCTCCCTTAACTTTAGCATTTTCATCTAAGCTGCTTTTTATTTTTTTTCTTGCCAAAGCTTTCGCAGCGTCAAAAGCCTCTTTATTGGAATATATTCTGGTGACTTGCTCTCTTTCACGGAATGTCTTATTTACGTAGGAAACAGGCAGTTCCCATTTCAGGAACTTTACTGCTTTCTCATTTTCCTCTAATTCATACTCTTCAAACCCCGGTTTTCCAAAACCCCATATAGGAATTTCCAGATTTCCGATTGTGATGCTATGCTTAACTTTTTCATTGCCGCTAAAGACTTTGAATGTGCTCTTAAGCGGAAGAATGACTTCAGATTTATACCATGTTTCCCCGAAAACCTCCCCTTTTGAAGGAACAGTTTCCGTTTGGCCCTCTTTACCGATGATCCCGGAGACTAAAAGCTGTCCTGGCTGAACATGATCGTGAATATCGACGACCGGACGCCCTTCTTCAACAAACATTTCTACAATAACAGCTTTCTTCTTGGCTACCAGATGCCGCGGGCTTAAATACTCCGGTTTCTCAGGTTCATTTTTCTCAACTACCTGCAGATGGTAGGTTGTCCCTTTTAACTCCACGCCAACCCAGGTTATTGCCTCGATATTGTTGGATAGTGTCCGCTGAATAGACTCCACGTTATCTACAAAGAACTGCAGCTTTCCTTTTTTAACCCCCATCTTGTCCAATTCTTTGATGATCTGATATTCAGTTGCAGGATTTGCCCCCTTAATCTCTATGCCCCAAACCATATTGGATAAAAGGAGAATGACAGCAACAAACGCGAGGGCACCAGCTGCAAATCCGCTGTTTTTCAGCAGCCTTTTCATAAGGAACGGTGCTCCTGCCCGCTGCAGGAACTCGATTCTGCAATCGCTGTTCCTGGCGTGGCTTCTTATTTTTTTTGCATCTTCCAATTTCATTTTGAAGGTGACTGATTGCGTTCCATGGTTCTTTACATTCCAGATATTGATTCCGCTGCGGGTAAGTGCATTAATAAATCTTTCTATTCCTTTCCCGCTTGCTTTAACTGTTACAAGGCCCCTGTAAAATTCGATCCACTGGTTCTTCATTTCCTTCCCCCTGAATTCTTAATCAGTGTCTGTAATATAAGTTACTGAATCAATTTTTCCCTCGAGCAGTATTTCTTCCGGCAGTATCGTTTTTATGACGAAGGCTTTCCCTCTTATTAAAAGCTGCCCCTGCTTTAATAGCAGTCTTAATTCCTTATCTGAAAAAGCCAGTAATCCCCTGTGGTTTTCTATATAGATATGGATTTGCCCAATCATTGTAATGCGGGGCAGGTCCATCATGACATCTTGAGGAAGCTCCATATTTTTAGTCATCCAGCCGCGGACGAATTGTCCCCACTTTTTTGCCATAAAAAAAGAACCCCCTTTCATCTCATATTTATGAAATGAACGGAGGTTCTAGCACTTATTTTTTACCGCTTTCTGTTGAGGGACCTGTGAGGATTTTTAGATCTTGGAGGTCCAAGAATCTCAGACCAGATAATACCATCAACAAGCGACTGTTTCTGCGGTTCAAACTTACCGGCTCCTGAGGCTTCCACCGGGTAAGTTTTTGTATTGGCTGCTGTTCTCGATATCGCGCTTGCTTTTCTTTCAGCAGCTCTCTGCTGACTCTGGAGAGCCTTCATGCTTTGTTCTGTCTGCTGTTTACGCTGTCTGTATTCTTGTTCTATTCTTCTGGATTTCTCTGTCAGCTTCCTCTTTTCCTCTTCCAGCACTTCGGCCAATGCAGGATCTGCAGAAGTTCTTTCCGCCTGTGTCCGATTCTCTTGCTGTACTGAACGGGGAGCCTGTTTTACAGGCCTTTCCTCCTTCTTTTTTTTGAACATGGAGGAAATGAAAGCAATAACAGCAATGAGAATAAAAGGATTCTCAAATAAAAATTCCAAGAGAGTTTCCTCCCTTCTCCCAATAAGGGATCATTTAGTCATTTTTACGGCCATTTTTGCCGTCGTCACTCATATTGCCGATTGAATCCCTCATTTCGGTATCAGCCGAGATGTTTTGGATATTCATATAGTCCATTACCCCAATATTTCCGGATCGGAGTGCTTCTGACATGGCAAGCGGCACCTGTGCCTCTGCTTCCACAACCTTCGCTCTCATTTCTTCAACCCGTGCTTTCATTTCCTGTTCCTGAGCTACGGCCATAGCACGTCTTTCTTCGGCTTTAGCCTGGGCAATCTTCTTGTCTGCTTCAGCCTGTTCAGTTTGAAGTTCTGCACCAATATTTTTGCCGATATCCACATCTGCTATATCAATCGAGAGAATTTCAAAAGCAGTGCCTGCATCCAAACCTTTTGAAAGAACAGTCTGAGAAATCATATCCGGATTTTCAAGTACTTTCTTGTGATCTGTCTGCGAACCGATCGTAGAGACAATCCCCTCACCAACACGCGCAACGATTGTTTCTTCACCGGCCCCCCCGACCAGACGGTCAATATTGGCACGGACTGTAATTCGCGCTTTTGCCTTTACTTCGATACCATCCATCGCCACACCGGCAATAAAAGGTGTTTCAATTACTTTTGGATTAACACTCATCTGAACTGCTTCCAAAACGTCACGCCCTGCCAGGTCAATGGCTGCACTGCGCTCAAAGCTTAAATCAATATTGGCACGGTGTGCTGCTATTAACGCATTAACAACTCTATCAACATTTCCTCCTGCAAGGTAGTGGCTCTCCAGCTGGTTTGTTGTTACTTCAAGTCCTGCCTTGTGAGCTTTGATTAACGGATTGATGACACGGCTTGGTATAACCCGGCGGAGCCTCATCCCGATTAATGTAAAGATACTGACTCTGACACCCGCAGCCAATGCTGATATCCACAGCATAACCGGTACAAAGGTGAATAATATACCCAGCAATATAACACCGAGTACAACGGCAACCAATATTGCTACTGTTCCTGCTTCTAACATAATTTTACCTCCTGATGATTTTTATTTATCTAAATCAAGATTAGATATTTCTCTGACAACAATACGCGATCCTTCTGCTTTAACTACTTTTACTTTTGCCCCTTTAAGGATAAAGGCTCCCTCACTGACAACGTCTATTCTTTCATCCTCTATGACTACTGTACCCGAAGGCCTTAAAGCTGTAAGTGCATAACCCTCATGACCAATCAGTTCAAGTCTGCTCTTATTTGAAATATAGCCTTTTTCAGTATTTGTGCTATCGGTTAAAATAATTTTTTTAAAGAATTTCATCTTTTTACCAAACACCTTTATCATTAATATAGATGCCAATATTGAAACTCCCATAGCAATTAAAATAGACATTCCCATATGGGCCACATTGTCAGAAGCCAGGAACAGGCTCCCGAGTATTGCTGCAATACCGGCTATTCCCGCAATGCCTCCAGGAAGGAAAAACTCGGCAATTATTAAGCCAATTCCTAATACAAACAATATTAAAGTCTCATATCCTGCCAGCCCGGCCACCATATGACCATAAAAGAACAGAAGCAGGGACGATAATCCCATTAATCCAGGAATGCCAAAACCCGGTGAATACAGTTCCAGAACCAGCCCGAGGCTTCCAATAGATAATAGAATTGGTATGACGACAGGATGGGTAATAAAACGGGCTACCTTCTCTGCAAAGCTTTCATCAATTGTCTGTATATTAGCTTCATTAAATCCGAGCACTTTCAGTAACTCTGCCCTTGAATCTACTGTACCTTCCGAATAACCTACCTGCTCAGCCTGTTCAGCTGTGAGGGTAAGCAGCTTTCCTTTCGGTGCCCCCAATTCAGGCAGATCCACAGATTCATCTGCCATAGCAAGGGCATAAACAGGATCTCTGTCCGTTTGTGAGGCCGCACTCTGCATTGCTGCAAACCAGTATGATTCTGCTTTCTTACCAGCTGTATTTCCCTGCTGGTCAATAATTGCGGCTGAACCCATTGTTGAACCAGGTACCATGTATATTTCATCCGTATTCAAAGCAATATAGGCACCTGCAGATAAAGCCTGCTTGTTGACAAAAGAGATTGTTTTTACATTTGTTGAGGTTAACAGCCTGCCAATTTGTCCGGCTGCATCCACTGCCCCTCCGGGTGTATTTATTTCAAATATTATGGCTGATGCATTTTCTTCTTCAGCTGTTTGCACGGCTCTGCTTAAGAATGCATATAGCCCTTTTTCCACCGTTTCTTCGATCGGAACAATTAGCACTTTTTCGTTATCGGCGTTTCCCTGAAAAGGGCTTACAAGCAGCAGCAGAGCAAAAAACAATGCAAAGGCGGTTATTGCTCTTCTGGCAATCAAACCTTTCCCCCCTTTATCCGCAAAAATGATTTCTATATGTATTTACGATTGAATCATTAAAAAGTTTCATTATTATTTATTCAGAAATCTGCTGCATCTTTAGTATAACCTAGAAATAAGAGTAATTCATATCACCACTCTTTTGCTGTTACAAAAGTAAAAAAGACCGTCAGCCATCGGCTTTCGGTCTTTTAATGCATAGTTTTATGAAAGGTGTTGTTGTACAAGTTTATTTATTAGTGATCCATCTGCCTTGCCTTTTACCTTAGGCATGATAGCAGCCATCACTTTTCCCATATCAGCTTTTGAAGAAGCACCTGTTTCTGCAACTGTTTCTGCAACAATTTTTGAAACTTCATCTTCAGAGAGCTGTTTTGGCATATATAATTCTACATACTGAAGTTCAGTACGAATTTTTTCAACAAGATCTTCACGACCTGCTTTTTCAAATTCATGGAGGGAATCCTTGCGTTGTTTAACTTCGCGAGAAAGGACAGTTAACTCCTGTTCTTCGTTAAGATCTTCACCGAGCTTGATTGCTTCGTTTTGAAGCGAAGCTTTAATCATACGAATAACAGTAAGCTTTTCTTTTTCTTTATTCCTCATCGCTTGTTTCATATCTTCATTTAAACGCTCGAGAAGACTCATTACATACACCCTCTCTTACCACTTACGCTTTCTAGCAGCCTCAGACTTTTTCTTACGTTTAATACTAGGTTTTTCATAGAATTCGCGCTTTCTTGCTTCCTGCAAAGTACCAGTTTTTGATACTGAACGTTTGAAACGACGAAGAGCATCTTCAAGCGATTCGTTTTTACGAACGACGGTTTTAGACATTCTCTTTCCCTCCCTCCGAGCACAACACACTTACATCAACAACATGGTTTATTCCATGTACCTTGCAATTATAATATAACAGCTTATCAAGGTCAACAGTAATTAGCCTGCTGCGGGATTGATTTTTATAGATTGTGCTTATTTAGTACCCCATTTTTGACAAGCTAAACATTTTTTTGCACATAAGCATGTCCCAGCAGGGTGTCCCATAGTATTAAATGTAGGGGGTGAATGATTGGTCCAGCTTTTATTATTTTTTCTGCTCATTGGGTTATTTATTTATGGTATGACACTCTTAAGATCGGGATTATTTAATTTATCTGCCGATTCATTAAAGAATTGGCTGGCAGTTATGACTAATTCACCTTGGAAAGGCACTGTTATGGGCACAATCGTGACAGCTGTCCTGCAGAGCAGTTCAGCGGTAATGATCATAACAATCGGAATGGTTTCTGCACGGATGCTGACTTTTCCCCAGACGATTGGCATCATATTAGGAACCAACATAGGTACAACATTTACGACAGAGTTAATCACTTTTAATATTGAGTCATATATTGTTCCGCTTGCTGCTGCCGGGAGCATCCTCGCTGTAATGAAGAATAAGAGCCTGCGTAGCTCCGGTCTGGCAGTGCTTGGATTATCAGCGGTTTTTGCAGCAATGCGCGGGTTTGAATATCTTGCTGGTTCTGTGAAAGATAATGATATGGTCAACCATTGGCTGCTTACTTTGGATGGGAATTATTTATTCGCTGTGGCTGCCGGAATTGTCCTTACGGCTATCATCCAATCAAGCACAGCAACAACTGGCATTATAATGGGGTTTTTAACTGCTGGCGCAATGGATTTGGATACGGGCATTGCCATAATGCTTGGATCTAATATAGGTACATGCGTAGACGCATATTTAGCATCCATCGGTTCAGGAAAAGAAGCAAAACTGACTGCCTATGCCCATATTTGGCTGAACTGTATGGGTGTGGCGGCCTTTTATCCTTTTATTCATGCCCTTGCTGTTTTCGGTGAGAGTGCAGCCAGTTCACCGGATGTGCAGCTTGCGCATATCAGTGTTTTATTTAATGTAATATCTTCACTGCTTGTTCTTCCATTTGCAAATCAGTTTGGAAGGTTTGTCATTAGACTGCACGGCCGATAAAAAATAAAAAATGCCGGGAAATCCCGGCATTTTCTTAGTAATCCGAATCGCTTGTTAAACCGTTGACAATAGCAGCGCCGGAGCTCGCTCCGATTCTCGTTGCACCTGCTTCAATCATCTTCTGTGCATCTTCTGCGCTTCTTACTCCGCCCGAAGCTTTTACGCCAAGATCAGGTCCGACAGTTTTTCTCATTAGGGCAATATCTTCAGCAGTTGCGCCGCCTGTTGAGAATCCTGTAGATGTTTTTACAAAGTCAGCACCTGCTTTTACAGAAAGTTCACATGCTCTAACTTTTTCTTCTTCAGTCAAAAGGCAAGTTTCGATAATAACCTTGGTTAATGCTTTTCCTTTTGCAGCATCAACAACCGCACGGATGTCCCGTTCAACCAGCTCATTGTCTCCGCCTTTTAAAGCGCCAATGTTGATGACCATATCCACTTCTGTTGCACCGTTTTCAATGGCATTCTTTGTTTCAAATGCTTTTGTTTCAGGTGTGGAAGCTCCCAGCGGGAATCCGATTACAGTGCAGACCTTCACTTCGGTTCCGTTAAGCAGGTCGCTTGAGAGTTTAACCCATGTCGGATTAACACAAACAGACGCGAAATTGTATTCTTTAGCTTCCGCACAGATTTTTTCTATTTGGTCTTTTGTTGCATCGGCTTTAAGTAATGTATGATCGATCATTTTTGCTACGTTATTTGTCATTTTAACTACTCCTTTTAAAAACAGTTGTACGTACCTCTTACATAATATCACTTAGATAATAAAATATCGAGCACTATTTATATTTTTTGTAATCGTTTTCGAAAGTAGTTTTCCCAAAAGATATTAATAAATTTATCAAAAAAAAGGAACTACCCTAAGGTAATTCCTTTAGACTGCCGCCTCTTCTGTTTCGTTCAATTCATCAAGGACTCTTACAAATTGACCTTCATTGTATGGGTAGCCGGCTTTTGTGATTTTTACTTTTACGATCTGGCCGACCATTTCTTCTGTTGCCGGGAAGACGATTTTTAAATAATTGTCAGTGTATCCGACAAATAAATTGCTGTCACTGCTTTCCTTAAAGCTTTCCTCCGGGATCACTTCGAGAACTTCACCTTCGTACTGAGCTGCATATTCTTTTGCAAGCTGATCTGACAAGGCGATCAGGCGATGAACACGCTCATTTTTTACTTCTTCATCGATCTGGTCGTCCATTCTTGCCGCAGGCGTTCCAGTACGCTTTGAATACGGGAATACATGAAGCTCGGAAAATTTATGCTCTTTAATAAAGTTGTAGGTTTCCATAAATTCTTCTTCTGTTTCCCCCGGGAAGCCTACGATAACATCAGATGTAACAGCCAAGCCTGGAAGAGCTTCCTTCAAGCGCTCGAGACGCTCTGCAAAGAATTCCATGGTATACTTGCGGCGCATTCTTTTAAGGACCGTATTTGAGCCTGACTGCAGAGGAATGTGCAGATGCCTTACCACGACCTTGGACTTATCCATAACTTCAATAACTTCATCGGTAATTTGGCTGGCTTCAATTGAGGAGATTCTTAAACGTTTAAGACCTTTCACCTGATCTTCCAAATCCGTAAGAAGCATAGCCAGGTTGTAATCCTTCATGTCTTCGCCATATCCGCCTGTATGGATTCCAGTCAGGACGATTTCTTTATAGCCGGCATCAACCAGCTGCTGAGCTTGCCGGATTACTTCTTTCGGGTCTCTTGATCTCATTAAGCCGCGCGCCCAGGGAATAATACAGAATGTGCAGAAATTATTGCAGCCTTCCTGTATTTTAAGGGAAGCACGTGTCCGATCTGTAAATGCCGGCACATCGAGCTCTTCGTAGACACGGTTCTTCATGATGTTTCCGACACCATTGATTGGCTGCCGTTCTTGTTTGTATTGCTCGATATATTCAAGCATTTTTACCCGATCCTGAGTCCCTACAACAATATCAACTCCAGGGATTGCCATAATTTCGGCAGGTGAGGTTTGTGCATAACAGCCTGTTACACAGATAACGGCATCAGGGTTTTTTCTGATTGCCCTTCTGATTACCTGACGGCTTTTCTTATCACCGGTATTTGTAACCGTACATGTATTAATCACATATACATCTGAAACGGATTCGAAGTCTGTCCGTTCATATCCAGCTTCTTTGAACAGCTGCCAAATGGCTTCTGTTTCGTAATGATTGACTTTGCAGCCAAGTGTATGAAATGCAACTGCAGGCATCTATATTCACCCCATTAATTCAAAATGATAGGAAACAGCTGACAGCAAATAGAGAGGCGCTGTCTCTGTCCTTAAAATACGCGGTCCCAAACCGCAGGCAAGAAAGCCTGCTTCGAGCAGCAATGAGACTTCATTATCTGCAAGACCGCCTTCAGGTCCGAATACAACTAAAAGTGATTCTCCTTTGTTCATGGAAGAAAGTGTTTTATAGAGCACAGTGTCCTCTCCCTGTTTCGCTTCTTCCTCAAAGGCAATCAATTTATATGAATAATCAGCTGATATTTTCAGCAATGACTTTAAATCAAGCGGTGCAAGAACTTCCGGCACTATGCTCCTATGTGACTGTTCAGCAGCTTCTTTAGCAATCTTCTGCCATCTCTCTGCTTTTTTCACTGATTTCTTCGCATCCCATTTTACTACTGAACGAGCTGAAGTAAAAGGGATAAAACGGCGCGCTCCCAGCTCAGTGCCCTTTTGAATGATCCACTCCAGCTTATCCCCTTTAGGCAGTCCGCTCACAATAGTAATATCTGCAGGCAGCTCAGAAGATCCTTCAATCCATTGTACAACTTCTGCAGCCACATGTTCATCGGTAATTTCTGCAATTGAGCAAAGTGCACTATTTTGAGATGGATCGACACAGATAATTTTGCCGCCTTCTTTCATGCGCATTACCTTCACTATATGATGACGGTCTTCTCCTGTAATATGAAAGTACTTATCTTTAACTGCATTTCCTGTGAAATACCGCTGCACAATCGGCACCCTCTTCCTTACCTGTTCAAGATCCTTTCAACTGTAAAAAGGAGGGTAAGCTATTTACCCCCTTTTTACGGTATATCCAACACCGGCCCCTCTCATCCCGAGGAACCGGAGTTTTTCTAATTACTTTCTCCTTGCGACAATGGCAACCCAATCTTCCATTTGGATGGTCTCTTCTATTTCAAACCCTGCAGCGGAAATAGCATCTCTTACTTCCTGCTTCTTCTGCTGGATAATGCCTGAAGCGATGAAGTATCCGCCTTCCCTTACGACTGAGGCAACATCATCTGTAAAGCGGAGAATTACTTCTGCAAGGATGTTGGCAACGACCACATCTGCTCCCTGGCTGACACCATCGAGCAGATTCCCTTGTGATACATCCACTATATCCTGCACTTTATTCAGCTTAATATTTAATTTAGCTGAATTTACTGCGACTTCATCAAGATCAAGAGCTTTTACCTTCCCGGCACCCAGCATAGCTGCAGCAATGCTTAAGACACCCGAGCCTGTTCCTACATCTACAACATTATCACCCTGTTTTACTGTTCTTTCAAGGGCCTGGATACACATAACCGTTGTGGGGTGTGTCCCAGTTCCAAAGGCCATGCCCGGGTCAAGCTCTATGATAAGTTCATCACTGCTGACAGGTGTATAATCCTCCCAGGTTGGGACAATGGTGAAGCGTTCTGAAATTTTTACGGGGTTATAGTATTTTTTCCAGGCAGTAGCCCATTCTTCTTCATTTACCTCACTAATGCTGACTTTATTTGCGCCAATATCGATGTTAAATAAAATGAGGTTATTGATTGCTTCTTTAATTTCATCAACGGTTTCCCCAAGGAAACTGTTTACTGGCAAATATGCTTTTACAATAACGCCTTCCTCAGGATAGTCCTGCGGATTGAGCTGGTAGATTTCACCGAATTGATCCTTTCTTTCTTTTACAAGTTCTAAAGGATCCTCTATTACAACTCCGCTTGCTCCGGCTTCATGCAAAATATTCGAAATCGGTTCAACAGCTTCATTTGCAGTATGAATACTGATTTCTGACCATTTCACTACTACCAACTCCCATTCCTTTATTCACCTTTAAAGGCTCGTTTTACTTTAGAAAAAAAACTTTCTTCATGTTCTCCCTGCGGGACTGTTCCGCTGACTTCAGCAAACTCGCTTAAAAGCTGCTTCTGTTTTTCGGTCAGCTTTGTCGGAGTAATGACACGAACAATAATGTGCTGATCTCCTGTTCCGTATCCTCTTACATTTGGTACACCTTTTCCTTTCAGACGGAATTTGGTTCCTGTCTGAGTGCCTGAAGGGACTTTAAGTTTTACTTTCCCATGCAGTGTCGGCACTTCGATTTCATCGCCAAGGGCAGCCTGCACAAATGTTATAGGCATTTCACAATAAACATCATCGCCATCACGCTCAAAGAACTCATGAGACCGCACATGGAATACAACATAAAGGTCGCCTGGAGGTCCTCCGTTAAAACCTGGTTCCCCCTGGCCTGCTACGCGAAGCTGCTGGCCATCATCAATGCCTGCAGGAATTTTCACGTGTATCTTTCTGCGTTTTTGCACTTTACCTGCTCCACGGCAGGTTGTGCACTTCTCTTTAATTTCTTTACCGGTACCATTACAGTAGTGGCAAACTCTTCTATTTACGATCTTGCCAAATGGCGTATTTTGTTCAACATTCAACTGACCTGACCCATGACAATGACGGCATGTTTCCGGCTTAGTTCCCGGCTTCGCTCCTGAACCGCTGCAGGTCTCACATGTCTCTTCTCGCGGAATTTCAATATCGGTCTCTTTGCCGAATACTGCTTCCTCAAAGGTTAAGGACATGGTGTACTGCAAGTCTGCACCCTGTCTTGGGGCGTTAGGATCACGCCGGCGTGATCCGCCTCCTCCGAAGAAGGTGCTGAAAATGTCTTCGAATCCGCCGAAACCTTCAAAACCGGCTCCTCCAAAGCCCTGATTAGGGTCCGTATGGCCAAATTGATCATAATGCGATTTTTTCTGATCGTCGCTTAGGACTTCATATGCTTCTTTAACTTCCTTGAACTTCTCGTCTGCATCAGGCTCTTTGTTGATATCAGGATGATATTTTTTTGAAAGCTTTCGATAAGCCTTCTTAATTTCATCCTTGGATGCACCCTTGCTGATTCCGAGAACCTCATAGTAATCCCTTTTACTCATGATTACCACTCTCCCCGATTCATTTCACATAAAGATTATTGTATCAAAAATAAAAGCCAAAGCCAAGAAAGACCTGACTTTGACTTAAAAGATTCAGAAATTATTTATCGTCTTTAACTTCTTCGAACTCAGCATCTACAACGTTATCGTCATCATTTTTGTTTTCAGCACCTTCTGCGCCCTGAGCTCCCTGAGCAGCCTGAGCCTGCTCATAAAGCTTCATTGTTAACGCCTGGACAACTTCCTGTAAAGCATCTTTCTTAGTACGGATTTCATCCAGATCGTTCTTCTCAATTGCAGCTTTTAGTGCATCTTTAGCTTCATTTGCTTTGTTCACTTCTGCTTCATCCACTTTGCCTTCAAGATCTTTTAGAGTCTTTTCAGTAGTGAATACCAGCTGGTCCGCTTCATTGCGGAGTTCAACTTCTTCTTTACGCTTCTTATCAGCTTCAGCATTTTCTTCAGCTTCTCTTACCATTTTTTCAATTTCCTCATCAGATAATCCTGTTGATGATTTGATTGTGATGGCTTGCTCTTTGTTTGTGCCAAGGTCTTTAGCGCGTACGTTTACAATACCATTTTTATCGATATCAAAAGACACTTCGATCTGAGGCACACCGCGCGGAGCTGGAGGAATATCCCCTAGCTGGAAACGGCCAAGTGTTTTGTTATCCGCTGCCATTGGGCGTTCCCCTTGAAGGACATGGATATCAACAGCAGACTGATTATCAGCAGCAGTTGAGAACACCTGGGATTTTGATGTTGGAATAGTTGTATTGCGTTCAATCAGCTTAGTGAACACTCCGCCCATTGTTTCAATTCCAAGAGACAAAGGTGTTACGTCCAGAAGGACAACATCCTTAACATCACCAGTGATGACACCGCCCTGAATAGCTGCACCCATAGCTACAACCTCATCAGGGTTAACTCCTCTGTGCGGTTCTTTTCCTGTTTCTTTTTTGATTGCTTCCTGTACAGCCGGAATACGTGTTGAACCGCCGACAAGGATAACTTTATCGATTTCTGAAGGAGTCAAACCAGCATCCTTCAATGCCTGGCGTGTAGGTCCCATTGTACGTTCAACAAGATCTGCTGACAGCTCTTCAAATTTAGCTCTTGAAAGTGTTACTTCCAGGTGTAAAGGTCCAGCTTCCCCGGCAGTGATGAACGGAAGTGAAATTTGTGTTGAAGTTACACCGGAAAGATCCTTTTTCGCTTTTTCAGCAGCATCTTTTAAACGCTGCAGAGCCATTTTATCTTTAGAAAGATCGATGCCGTTCTCTTTTTTGAATTGATCAACGAGGTAATCAATAATTACCTGGTCAAAATCATCACCGCCAAGACGGTTATCCCCGGCAGTGGATTTTACTTCGAATACACCATCGCCAAGTTCAAGGATAGAGACGTCAAAAGTACCGCCGCCAAGGTCATAAACAAGAATTGTC
Organism: Bacillus sp. 7894-2; assembly: GCF_002272225.1. Lineage (NCBI taxonomy): Bacteria > Bacillati > Bacillota > Bacilli > Caryophanales > Bacillaceae > Bacillus > Bacillus sp. 7894-2. The sequence continues at coordinate 9,005 of NZ_NPDG01000132.1, read as the reverse complement.
TGGTCTTCATCCATTTTATCCAGTCCATATGCCAACGCTGCGGCAGTCGGTTCGTTGATGATTCGTTCAACTTCCAAGCCGGCAATTCGGCCTGCATCCTTTGTTGCCTGACGCTCAGCATCGTTGAAATATGCTGGAACTGTGATTACCGCTTTAGTAACCTTCTCGCCAAGATAGTCTTCTGCATAAGATTTCAAATATTGAAGAATAATAGCAGAAACCTCTTGTGGAGAAAATTCCTTTCCTTCAACCTCTGTTTTATGATCTGTACCCATATGGCGTTTAACGGACATGATCGTGTTCGGGTTTGTAATAGACTGGCGCTTTGCCACCTCACCAACCTGACGCTCGCCGTTCTTAAACGCTACAACTGATGGTGTTGTACGGTTGCCTTCCGGATTTGGAATTACTTTCGGTTCGCCGCCTTCAAGTACAGCGACACATGAGTTTGTTGTACCTAAATCGATTCCGATAATTTTGCTCATGTTCTTTGCCTCCCCAAATATGTAGTTATTGATTTACTTTAACCATTGATGGACGAATGATCCGATCCTTTAGCTTGTAGCCTTTTTGGAATTCCTCGACCACGGTATTGGAATCAAAATTCTCATCTTCTACCTGCATAACAGCCTGGTGCATATGAGGGTCGAATTCTTTCCCAACTGCCTCAATCTGTTCTGCGCCTTCTTTTTTAATAGCCTCCACTAAGCTTCGATAAACCATTTCCATTCCTTGTAGAATAGATTTAGCCTGTTCATTTCCAGCTTCCATTTGAAGTGCTCTTTCAAAATTGTCTAGCGCAGGCAGCAAATCAGAGATTAAGCTTTGTGCTCTATATTTTTCAGACGCTTCAAGGTCCAGCCTTGCACGGCGCCGTGAATTTTCAAAATCAGCCTGAAGACGGTAGATGCGATTTTCAGCCTCTTCCAGCTTACCTTCCAATTCAGCTATTTTTACATTTGCTGCTGTAAGGTCTGAATCAGTTCCCTCATCAGGATCTGCTTCTGCTTCATGAGACTCTGCAAATACCTCTTCAATAGGAGCCTCATTTTCAGTTCCTTCAGGTTCGTTGGTTTGTTCATTTAATTCATGGCTCAATGTCTCTTTCTCTTCTGCCAACATGTTCACCTCCCTTAAAGAATAGCTGGATTATAAAATAAAAAACATAAGGAAAGGAGTGGAAAGGTTTTTCCACCCTTAATCAATATCTCCACCATCATCTGTTTTGATACAACTTGGATAAAACAGATGATAAGTCTGCACTGATATAGTTCAATAAGCTGATGACTCTTGAATACTCCATTCTGGTAGGGCCCAGAATGGCAATTGTGCCGAGCTGTTCGGTGCCGATTGAATAGCTTGCTGTTATCAGACTGCAGTTTTCCATTGCTAAATTATTATTTTCCCGGCCGATTTTGATATTGATCCCTGACTTGTTTTTACTGAGTAAATCATATATGCCTTTTTCCTGCTCAATCATATTCATAAGGTTTTTAACCTTTTCAATATCATGAAACTCCGGCTGGCTGAGCATATTTGTTTTACCGCCAAAGAAAAGCTTATCATAGGCCGGTATCTTTATTGTATCGGCAATTGAATTCAGCATTACATCATAATTATTGATATGATGCCTTAAAAGCACGGCAACCTCTTTATATAACTTATTGTTCAGACTTTCCAATGGCGCACCGGCAAGACGGTCATTAAGGATATTCACGACCTTTTCCAAATCACCTGCATCAATATTTTCCGGCAAGTGGAACATTCTGTTTTCCACATGGCCTGTATCTGTGATAATAATTGCTATCGCTGTTTCTTTATTCAAAGGAACAATCTGAATTCTCTTCAGTTTGTTATCCCTTACTGCTGGCCCAAGGACTATGGATGTATAATTAGTCAGCTCAGATAGAATTTTTGCCGATTTTTGAACAATTTTCTCCAGCTCATAAATTCTTTCAGCAAAGATCGATTGTACTTTGTGGATATCATGCTGATTTAATTTTTGCGGGGATAAAAGGTGATCCACATAGTAGCGGTACCCTTTTTCAGATGGAATCCTCCCCGATGAGGTGTGTGTTTTCTCAATAAACCCAAGTTCCTCTAAATCAGCCATCTCATTTCTGATCGTTGCGGAACTAAAAGAAATTTCTTCTTTTTTCGACAGAGTTCTCGACCCTACAGGCTGTGCAGTATGAATAAAATCATCAACAATTACTTGAAAAATTAATAATTGACGATCAGTTAACACAGTTATCACCTCTGTTAGCACTCTTTGTCCCCGAGTGCTAATTCTACTAATAAATTATCAAATCATACGTGCAGTGTCAATAATTTGGCTTCCTTTTTTCCTGAAGCAATCCTCAGGCAGATTACCCTATAAAGGACTGAAATACTTCATTTCCAAGAAATCGTCCTCGTCTTGTCAATTTAATATGCTCTTCCCCGGCAATAATTAATTTTTTATCGGTGTGCTGTTTTATCTGAACTTCAAAATGCTCCAGCGGGTTTTTGCCAAATTTCTCTTTAAAACGACTAATTGAGACACCTTCAGTTTTTCTCAGTCCAAGGAACATTTCCTCTTCCATCTGTTCTTCCAGAGGCACCCTATGTTCTTCAAGGATCGGAAGCTGGCCCTTTTCAATTGGCTCCATATATTTTTTCAGAGGTCCGTGGTTTGAACGACGAAGCCCATTAACATAGCCATGCGCACCTGCCCCAAAGCCGAAGTACCATTCATTATCCCAATAAGTGATATTATGCTTGCTCTCATAGCCAGGCTTGGCAAAATTGCTGATTTCATATTGGGCAAATCCATGTTTGTCCATTTGCTCTATTAATAAGTCATACATTTCAGCTTCCACATCTTCTCCGGGTGTCGGCAGTTTCCCTCTTCTCATCAAATTATAGAATACCGTCTTGGGCTCAATGATCAAAGAATAGCCTGAATAATGATCAATATCCAAGGTAAATGATGTTTCAAGTGTATCTTTAAAGTCCTGAAGTGTTTGACCGGGAAGACTGTATATCAGATCGATGCTGATGTTATCGAAACCTACTTGTTTAGCAGCTGCAATTGACTGAAAAACATCTTTTGCCCGGTGTGACCTCCCAATTCTTTTTAAGAGTTCATCGTTGAAGGTCTGGACACCAAAGCTGAGCCTGTTGACTCCGGCATCATGCAATATTTGAAGCTTTTCCTTAGAGAGATCTCCCGGATTAGCTTCAAATGTATATTCTGTGAAAGAGTCATAGGGCAGCTGGCGTTTAATTGTGCTGCAAAGCTGTTCAAGCTGTTTCCCGTTCAGCGCAGTGGGTGTCCCGCCCCCTACAAAGATAGAGTCCAGGCGCGCTGCCGGTGTTTCTTTCAAAGCAAGATCCATCTCTTTATCAAGAGAGTCAAGATATTCTCCAACCGGCTGGTTCTTCAAATACACTTTATTAAAATCACAGTAATGGCAGATATGTTCACAAAAGGGGATGTGTATATAAGCTGCTTTAATCATTTATTTCACTACTTTCATCATTCAATCAACATTCATATACAGCAGTTTCCTAAATAAAAAGAGGCTAGTGCTGTTATTATTATGACAGCATATCTAACCTCTTAAAACAAATCAAATATTTTACTTTTTAGGGGTATTATCGTCCATCTTCAAAACGGCCATGAAAGCTTCCTGCGGAACTTCAACAGAACCAACCTGCTTCATCCGCTTTTTACCTTCTTTCTGCTTCTCCAATAATTTACGCTTACGGGAAATGTCTCCGCCGTAACATTTAGCCAATACATTTTTTCTGATGGCTTTAATGGTTGAGCGGGCTACAATTTTCTGGCCCACCGCAGCTTGAATAGGAACCTCAAACTGCTGACGGGGAATTAGCTCTTTTAACTTCTCAACGATAACTTTTCCTCTTTCATAAGCAAAATCCCTATGAACGATGAAGCTCAATGCGTCTACCTTTTCTGCATTTAACAGAATATCCATCTTAACAAGTTTCGATGGCTTGTATCCAATTAATTCATAATCAAAAGAGGCATATCCTTTTGTATTGGATTTCAGCTGATCAAAGAAGTCATAAACAATTTCCGATAAAGGTAATTCATAGATAATGTTAACTCTGGTTTCATCCATGTATTGCATATCAATAAAGATGCCGCGCTTTAGCTGACAAAGTTCCATAATGGCACCCACATAATCATTCGGGGCCATCATTGTAGCTTTTACATAAGGTTCTTCAACACGGTCAATCTTCTGAGGGTCAGGCATATTGGAAGGGTTATCCACTTTAACCTCAGTGCCGTCTGTCATGATAACATCATAGATAACACTAGGTGCTGTTGTAATCAGATCAATTTTGAATTCACGCTCAATGCGCTCCTGAATGATTTCCATGTGAAGCAATCCAAGGAAACCGCAGCGGAATCCAAAGCCGAGTGCCTGGGAAGTTTCCGGTTCAAACTGCAGGGCAGAGTCATTCAGCTCCAGCTTTTCAAGCGCTTCACGCAGGTCATTGAACTTAGCGCTATCAATTGGATAAAGTCCGCAATAAACCATCGGGTTCATCTTTCTGTATCCAGGTAGAGCTTCTGCAGCACCGTTTTTCGCGCTTGTAATGGTATCACCCACACGTGTATCCCCAACATTTTTGATTGCAGCAGTCAAAAACCCTACGTCTCCAACTGACAATTCAGGCAATGGCGTTGATTTTGGCGTAAACACGCCAACCTCTGTGACTTCAAACTCTTTGCCGGTTGCCATCATTTTAACTTTATCCCCTACTTTTACCGTACCCTCGACCACACGGATATAGGCTACTACACCCCGGTAGGCATCATAAAGGGAATCAAATATAAGAGCCTTTAATGGGGCATCCGGATCCCCTACTGGAGCAGGTACTTTTTCAACGACCTGTTCAAGAATTTCTTCTATTCCGATTCCAGCCTTTGCTGAAGTCAGTACTGCTTCAGATGCATCCAGGCCGATAACTTCTTCGATCTCATTTCGAACCCTTTCCGGATCCGCACTTGGCAAGTCGATCTTATTAATAATTGGAAGAATCTCAAGATCGTTATCCAGTGCCAGATAAACATTGGCAAGAGTTTGCGCTTCAATACCCTGAGCTGCATCCACAACCAGAATGGCTCCTTCACATGCTGCAAGGCTTCGGGATACTTCATATGTAAAATCGACGTGTCCCGGCGTATCTATTAAATGGAAAGTGTATATTTCTCCATCTTTCGCTTTATAATTTAACTGAACGGAATTCAGCTTGATCGTAATGCCGCGCTCCCTTTCAAGATCCATGGAATCAAGGAGCTGGTCCTTCATTTCGCGTGAAGTCAGCGCATTGGTTTTTTCAAGAATTCTGTCGGCCAAAGTCGACTTACCATGATCAATATGGGCGATGATCGAAAAATTCCTAATTTTCTCTTGCCTTTTTAGTCTCTCTTCTCTGTTCATTGTTTATTATTTCAACTCCTACTATAGAAAAGCGCAAGCGCCTTAAACAGGCGCCTGGAGCTAAGTGTGATCAATTTTAAAATAGTCCTTTTAGTTTATACACTATTTTTGATTATATCAGTAGGTTTGTGAAGATTCAATGCTAAGCTTTAAGCCGCTAATTTTCCAAAAAAATAAGGCTGCCCACCTGAGCAGCCTATTTCCCTGTTATTAAGTCTGTGATGATTGCGACCGATTTTTCTGTAAGCTCTGATATGCCTTCGGATATGCTTTTTCCTAAGGAAGAAAAGAAATTATATGCTTTCATTTCTTCAAGTTTTTCCCTTTTCTTCTGAAGATCATGGCTTGACACATCACTCCCCAGGACAGAAGCCTGGACTTCGCCTTCGTTGGTTTCTTTTATGGTCAGGGCACTTTTGAAATCTCCGTCATGGAATCCCTTCATTCTGTGAATTCCTTCATTTGCCTGCTGCATTCCGAATAACACTGAGACAAACATAAGCGCTGCCAGAAAAAGAGCTTTAAGCATAAACATTTTCATTCCGCATCATCCTATTACTAGTTCTTTTCTGATTCATCGCCAGCCGGTGAATTCACTTCCTCGGCCTGCCAATAATATTCACTGAACACTTCCGCGAGTGCTTCGGCCGAACGGTTTAACTCCTCAAACGTATTATCGACTCCCCCAAACTCAATGAGTATGGCATTGCCTGATAAATCCTGATTGAAGTTGCCATTTGTACCTGCGCCTTCTTTTTTCATTATTCCCCTGCTTAATCCTTTGTACTTGACACTCAGTCTATCATGCAGCTCTTTAGCAAATTTTAAGTTCTTTTCATAATTTGGATTATTTCCTCCAATGATAAAAGCCAGCTTGGCATAAGACTCTCCGTTAATTTCTTTTGTAGTATCTTTTTTTCTTTTTGAATCACGGTGAATATCGATTAAATAAGCCAGATCCCGATTGGAAGTGATTGCTGCCTGGACTACCTCTCTGGATTCCTGATAGGAGCGTCCATATGTTAAGCCCTTTTTGTTTAAATTCCCCTGAATATCCGTTTTATCCACAAAGGTGCCTATTCCTTTGCTCTCCATCTCTTCCTTAAGCTTGTCACCGATTTTAGTAATATTAATTTTTGAATGGTAGGCAGCATCAGGGTTGGTGACACCCTTCAGATACGGAAGATAGGATTCAGTATTATGCGAAAAGTATACATAGACAGGTTTTTTATCACCTGTTGATACCGGCGGGGCGTTTGACTGCTTTTTATCCCCAGAAGGCTCAAGCCCTTCGGTGTTTTGCAGGGATGCCTCCTGTTCGGCCATAAGTACTTCTAAAGGAGGAGAAGATTCTACTGGCATGTTTGTATAATCTGTTCCTTCACCTGCAACCAGGATTTTACTGTCATAAATCGAGAAAAAAGGAAGCTCCCTTCCCAGAAGACTTCTGGGATCATCCAAATTGACATTCGTGGATAGCTTAAAAATTAAATTCGCAAAGCCCGGGGGAGAACTGCTTTCAGAAACTCCCTGGAGAAATGAGTGATTTTCCCATCCGAGAAAATGATAAAGCATTTCTCCTGTCAGGCTGTTCGCGGCAGAATTTACTGAAGAAGAACTGATTCGATATTCAGGCTTTAAGGAAGTTAATGCTCCGCTTATGGAAAATATCATAAATAGAAAAAGCAGAAACCCGCCAATAGCCTTCAAAAGGCTTGTCCCTTGGATAGTTACTACAAGTCCGTTCGTTTTAAAAGGTTTCATTGTTCCACCTCTCCTTGCTAGTCTAGTAAATGTTATGACTTTGCTAGAGAAGATAGAACAGGATATTTTCTATCTTGTATAAAATCCGGCATTATCCTGATTCACTTTCTGGTGGAGCGCTGCGTTCAAGCCGTTGGCAATTAAGTTTGACATATCTTCAATAAATACATCCACTTCCTTTGGCGTCACCATTAGGTTATGACCCAAAGGCGAGAGTACTTCATAAATAAGCTTACGCTTCTCCTCTTCAGGCAAGGTTCCGATCATGCCAAGGAAGGTTTTTCGATGATGCTCCTCCGGCAGATCCTCATCTGTCAGCTTTTTCTTCTCCCCAAAAGTCATTCCTGCAGGAGCCAAGGCACGCGATGGACGGCCGCCTTCTTTCATTTCCTTGCCGAAATGCTTCAGGATGTAATCAATTGTATCGCTTGTGATGGATACGGCATCGACTACTGTTGGGATGCCAATCGCTATGACAGGTATTCCTAAAGTCTCTTTACTGATTTCTTTTCGTTTATTCCCTACACCAGAACCAGGGTGAATCCCTGTATCCGAAATTTGAATGGTAGAATTGACTCTTTCAATTGATCGGGAAGCAAGAGCGTCGATCGCAATGACAAAGTCGGGCTTTGTTTTTTCAACAATGCCATGAATGATGTCACTTGTTTCAATTCCTGTCAGGCCCATCACCCCTGGAGAAATAGCACTGACCGGCCGGTAGCCTTCTTCTACGCTTTCAGGCTGCAGCTGATAGAGATGTCTTGTTACAAGCAGATTTTCGCAGACTTGCGGCCCCAATGCGTCGGGAGTGACATTCCAATTGCCCAGTCCCACTATTAAACAGGATGCATCTTCATTAATGCCCAGCTGTTTTATAAATTGGGAAAATTCACTTGCAAATACAGTCTCCACTTTGTGCTGCAGCTCCGTATCCTGCTGTCGTATGCCCGTCACTTCGAGGGTCAGATATTTGCCCTCTTTTTTCCCTAATGCTTCTGCTCCTTGCTTTGTTACTTCAACAAAGGAAATTTTAATATCGTTTTCTTCTTTTTCTTTAATTATGACGCCTTCTATTTGGGAAAGATTCTCCTGCTCGTGAACATTTTCTTTCTGCCTTCCGGAAATCACCATTTCCCTTGCTTCAATGGCAAGATCCGTCCGAACTGAGTACTGGCTTAAATCTATTGATTCCTTCACATGTATCCCTCACAATCTCAGCTTATTAGGTTGGAAAATAACAGACTAAAATTCAGATATATCCTATCTTTGCCTTTAAAATGCAAAATCATGCAGAAAAAGAATGAACTTCCCGATTTAACCCTCAGTAATTTTGAGTACAGAGTATTGCATTATGGCTCCGTGTTTGATAAAATATCACTTGTTCTGAATTTGTTAATGAACGTGAATGTCGAGTTATAGAATCTCGATGCTTTTTCAGGAGGTGAATGGAATGCCAAACATTAAATCTGCTATCAAGCGTGTTAAAACTAACGAAGCTCGCAAAGCTCAAAACGCTACTGTTAAATCAGGAATGCGTACAGCTGTTAAGAAGGTTGATGCTGCAATCGTAAACAACGATTCTGCTGCTGCAACTGAATCTTTCGCTGATGCTGCTCGTAAACTGGACAAAGCTGCTGCAAAAGGTCTAATCCACAAAAATGCTGCTGCCCGTAAAAAGTCTCGTTTAATGAAAAAAATGAACTCTTTAAATGCGTAATGTTTAAAGATATCGGCTATCTTAAGGGATAGCCTTTTATTTTACATAAAAAAGCGGTCCAATTG
>NZ_NPDG01000131.1:0-6238 GCF_002272225.1 Bacillus sp. 7894-2 | reverse complement strand
CGAATAAGAAAGATCCTAACTGGTTCTTCAACTCTTGCACCCGTTCGTAATATAAGGTTAGCCAGATATTTCTGGTTGACCTTTTAATTTTGGGTCTTATTATATAACGGTAGTCGGGGTAGAACGTCGCACCCGTGGGTTAAATCCCGTCAACTAAACTGTTCACCCCCTACTTGTATAAACATGTTTCAGGCTGGTTGGGACAAAGATCCCGTTTAACAAGCGAACCTATGACATTACAAGAAGCCTTAGGGGATACCGACAAATTGAGTTTTAGGAGGAGAAAAGCATGAATCCAGTCATTGGCCTGGATGTATCAAAAGGAGAGAGTCAGGTTCAAGCATTTTTAGACAAAGGCAAACCGTATCGTAAGAGCTTTAGTATCAAGCACAATACCGATGGTTTAGGTAGTTTATTAGAGTTCCTTCATGAAGTAGAAAGTTCAGCTGGTGGTCATCAGCCAACGGTGGTTTTAGAATCAACAGGACATTACCATTTTCCTGTCATTCAATTTCTTGAGGAGCAAAGTTTTGTTTATATTGTTGTCAATCCTCTTATCTCCCATCGAGCCAAAAGTTCGAGTTTGCGGAAGGTAAAAACAGATGCAATTGATGCTTACCACCTTTGCGAGCTGTTTTATAAAGAAGAGTTAGAGCCTTATAAAAAAAGAGGAATTCAACTTTTAAATCTTCGTAATCTAACAAGACAACAAGAAAGTATTGCCGAAGTATCAGCACAGACTAAAATACAGCTGCATACCCTTTTGGATCAGGTATTTCCTGAATATAGAGGAGTTTTTGGAAGTTTATATTCCAAAGTCTCATTGCTTACATTATTAGCATTTCCTACTTCAGAAGTAGTGTTAAGTGTGAGTGAAAGAGAAATAACAGAGAAAATAGCTTCGCTATGTATGAGTCGTTCAGATGCATGGGCAAACGAAAAGGCTAAAAAATTAAGGGAAGCAGCCCTTCGTAATCCGTTTCAAAACAAACTCTACCAGAGTAATATTTTAATCTAGAGTTATTAGTCAAGATCGTTCTTCAATACCAAGAGCATCTATCTAAAATTGCAGTTGAAATAGAAGCCCTCGCTAAAGAAATTGAAGAATATTATATATATCAATCTATCCCTGGAATTGGAGAGAAAATCGCCGCCACGATTATTTCCGAAATTGGTGAGATAGATCGGTTCAATGATGCCAAAAAGCTCGTTGCATTCGCTGGAGTGGATCCTAGTGTTTGCTCTTCTGGTAAGTTTACCGCATCAGTAAATCGAATCACCAAACGATGTTCTAGCAGGCTTCGTCATGCCTTGTATATGGCTGTACAAAGTGGTATTCGTGATGCTCGTAAAAAGAAAACAACTGGTGAAATCATCGCACGCAATAAAAAATTAAGGGAGTTTTACGATAAGAAACGTGAAGAAGGAAAACCCTTTAGAGTACAGTTATTGCATGTGTTAATAAGCTCTTACATTGGATTTTTGCCTTACTAAAAAGCAGAACTATTTTCCAAGATACACCTTAAAAACTATATCTAACTAAATACAACAAAACCTTCCAAATAAAACATAGAGGAAGGTTATTTGGCATGAACATTTTTAGTATATCATGACGTTATTAATCATTTTATTGAAAAATGTTGACAAACTATTAGCTGGTTTAGCTTAATAACTTCAACAAAAAAGAAATTAATTAATTAATTAATTAATTAATTAATGAAACACTATATCACCTAAATCACTTCACTCTATATTTGGTTGAAATCTCTTTACTCAAGGAATCTGACATATAATCAAACTTAAAATAAATAATCAACTGATTCGGTTCTTCCCATTCTAATTTATATGCACTGTCCGAAAATGGCTTATAGCCGTCATCTGTATTAATGCTGGTTAAATAAGTCATATACAATCTTGAATTTGATAATTGGTATAGGCGACCATAACCTCTTTCAATCACTACAAATTCTTCTTTATTATCTGGAGAAGAAAACCTCGTGTATTCAGCCTCAGTTAGTAGATTTGGAAGGGACGGTACGATTATGAAAAATACCCCTATAGCAATTATTATTCCTTTTATACCTCTATCATTGAACAAATAAATTAGCGATACTATTGCCACAATTATAAGCAAATTACGTATTGCCTGATGACTAATACCGTTTGGTGGTGTTCCTATTTGAACAAATATTCCATTGATTTGTAGTGTTAGCAAAGCAAAAAGTAATAAAATACTTATAATGAATGTGATAATAGCTACCTTTAGAAATTCTTTTGTATTACTTTTTTCCACTATTTATCACCACCTTTGAACAAAAACAGTAAATCCTTCTGCAATAAACCTGTCACGTTTGTTAAACAAGAAAAAAGATCACTCCAGCGATCCTCATCTTTAATTCTTGCACCCTTTAGTAGAAGAACTTCTAATCCTTTTTTATACTTTTTTGATATTTACTATGTCCATCTGTTACACCAGTAAGTTCAAAGTCATTGCACTTATAAAATTTATTTAATTTAGTATTATCTGTAACACAATCTAACTTAAGATATTCTTTTTCACTTGCATTGTCTTGTATCCAAGTTAATATACTTTTACCTATACCTTTCTTCATATAAGTTGGTGTTATTGCAAGTCTATGTAAATATAGCGATTTTGAAGAAATATCACTTCCCCAAATATGCCTATCCCATTCACTTTGTTTAGATAATAGTGTGAACGTAGCCACAATATTCTTATCTTTTAAAACAATGTATGTTTCTTGATTAATTATGGCTTGTTTAATCTCTTCATCCTCACCACCATCTAGTAGAAACCTCCATTGGTTTATATCATTATCTTTCATCCATTGAGCTATCTGCTTTAACATTTCAATAATTACACTACTATCGTGATTAGTAGCAATTTTTATTTCAAAACCTTCACCGTAATCCAAGTAAATTCTTACCTCCTTTTTCAATTAACTTTTTTTATTCGATACCTTATAAATTCAACAAACCACTTCAACTAACCTGCCCGTTTGTACAATAAGAAAAAAACCGCCAGAGATGGCAGCTTAATTCTTTAATATTATCATGTTCTTATCAACGGAAATAACTTCATCATTAGCAAAAATAATTAACGCAGTTCCACTTTCGTATTTAATCGAATTAAATTCACCAATGACTAGAACTTCTCCTTTTCTAATTTGGTAAACAACCTGATTATCATTTTCCTCGCTATCGTAAGCTGCTAAATCATTGACTAAGAAACCTTTAAGAGGTTCATTAAATAACTTCATTTTTTTACTCCATTAGTACAATTTTGTGTTAAACAACGGCTTATACCTAGATGGTACAAGTTACCTTAACTCATTTCAAATCATTTAGTGACGCGGGTGCTGTACCCTACATTAAATTAACTTAATGCCGCCTATGCTTTTGTTTTTCCCAGTATGTATAGAGAGTATTACAAGGGGGGTAAGCAATGATTATTTTAGGTGTAATAAGCAGAGTCGCTGGTTGGCTTTTAGGAATGTTTCTATTAATAAGAACACAGATAGCCAACCAATTGTCAGGAGAATACCTTTACCACTTTTGTTGTTCATCCTAATAATAGGAGCTTAAGAATTATTATTTTTTGTTTCACAAACCTCTTCCGTTTGTTACAGAAAAATGAGCTTCAAATTATTTAAGATTTTTCGTTACCATATAACATACTTTTTAAAAAATCTATCTTCCTGCTATCTTTATTATTATTATTATTTGCTCGATAGCTATCCTTGGATGAGGACTCGTAAACACTTAAATACTGTTCAAGATTCAGTAAGTAATACTTTACATCTTCCGTTTGATGCATTTCTAAGTCCTCTAATTGTACTCCGGCGAAACTTGGCAGTGTGTCTATAATGCCAAACTCAACTGATAATCCATCTTTAGAGAACTCATGCTCATGCAAATCAATTAAGCTATATTCCAGTGATTTCATAATGTTCACTATATCATTCCACTTATGTATATTTAATTCCGGCGGTACTTCCCAGCCTCTTTCATCACCAGGTACATGAATATCCAAGTCTTGCGCACACCAACTTTTTCCTGTTACGACTTCTAAACCAACCGACCCCATTAACAAGGGGATAATATCAATATCACTTAGTTTCTTTGCAATTTTTATAAACTCAATAAATTTGTGATTCATTTTCCCCTCCATATCTCTGCCCCGTTTGTCGAAAAGAAATGAATGATCCTCACTGATCCTCAATTCTTGCACCTATTAGTTGAAGAAGGCAAACTCTATTTAATTTGGAAACCAATAACAGTAACTTAAAATTAATATGCTTATTTACATTCTTATTCCTGGGTGATTACAAAAAAGCCGCAGCACTCCCGCTTGCGGCTTCCAATATGGTCAGGCAGGCTCCATTTGAAGCTGATCCCGGTATGGTTTTAATGAATGATAAATAATGTTCTGCATGAATGCCTTATCCATGTCCGGCAAGAGCTTTTCAGCAAATGCCCAGGCATTTTCCTCAATTTTCAATGCTGTGAGCCAGCGTTCCTGCTCTGTTATGCAGGCATCAAGATGGCTGGCTAATTGCTCCAGCTCCGCATCTTCTGCATGGCCTAACTCATGAGCAAACACAACGGCAAAATAATCTAAAAAACGATCAGCAGAAGCAAACAGCTGCTGGCATTGATTCTTAATCTCTTCTGCATAAAGGGTTACTGTATGTGTTCCCATGCTGTATTTTCCGCCAGCAATATGATTTCCCGGAAAATGTTTCTCTAATTTAATGTCCGCCTGACTCCCCGATCTCTTCAGCAATTCATGAACAACTAGATCCAAGCTTTCTTTATTCAATGCAAACACCTTTCTCTATTTAAAGCTTATAGGCTATTATATGAGAAAAGTGTACAGAAATAAACCACTATATACCCTTTTATTTCGACGATAAAACCTAAATTCCTTATTTTTTATCCTGCAGAAGCGATTTATGGATCCAGATTGCAGCCTGTGCACCCTCTCCCATCGCAATGGTTACTTGTTCCGAATGGGCTGCCACATCGCCTGCTGCCCAAACATTTTGGACACTGGTCATTTTCGAGCGGGGATCTGTCAGGATATGCTTATTTTCAAGCCGCTCTGCACCGAGCTGCTTTGCCAGGCCGGATTTTATCTCATTTCCGCCAAATGCAATAAATCCTCTATCCCCTGTAATTTCTTTGCCGTTTTCCAGCCTTACACCTTTAAATTTGTCATCATCTGCAAGCACTTTATCTATTGTTTCTTCCACATATTCAATTTTTTCCTCTCTCATTTTCTCTAAAAATTCCTGATCTGGCACCTTTTTTTCATGGTTGATGAAAACAAGGTCATTTGTCCAGTAAGACAAGGTTAAGCACATATTCGCGCCGGCATTTCCAGAGCCAAGCACAATGGTGCGTTTATCCTTCACCTCATATCCATCACAGTCTGGACAGACATAAACCGATATGCCAAGACAAGGCATCAGTTCCGGGAATGGCGGCATCCGGTCCATGACTCCCGTTGCCAGCAAAATCCGTTTGCCGGAATATTTATTGCCGGTTTCTGCTGAAACGACAAATCCTCCTTCAGCCTTTTCAGCCTGCTCCACTTTTTCATGAACAAACTCCACTCCAAGACTTTCAGCGTGCTTTCTCCCAAGCTCACGAAGCTCCGGACCGCTTACACCATCTGGATAGCCTAAAATATTATGATAATTTTTGCATATCACGGAACGCCCATCATTGGAATCCAGCACCAGCACCTTATGCTTATACCTGCCCAGCTGAATGGCAGCCTGCAGGCCCGCAATCCCTCCTCCAACAATCAGACAATCATAATTCAAATGGAATTCCTCCTTTTCGTGCCAAAAAAGGCTATACATGTAAACTACCCAGAAAATCGGTTTCCAAATACACTTCATTTTTAAAATGGTTTGGGGGTTTGCTTTGTTACAGGGTAGGGGGGCTGCTGATTGTGGTGTGGGAACTCCGTTTGTTGGTAAAATTCGGGGTTTGTGACTACTTTTTTTGTATTTTGGCGGAGAAGTGGTATCTATCGGGAGCTTTGGTGCTGCTTCTTTCTGGTTTTGTCGGATAAGCGGTATCTATTCGGGATTTTGATGCAGCTTCTTTTTGGTTTTATCGAATAAGCGGCATCTATCCTGGGCTTTGACGCTGCTTCTTTCTGGTTTTGTCGGATAAGCGGTATCTATTTGGGATTTTGATGCTGCTT
>NZ_NPDG01000130.1:0-20886 GCF_002272225.1 Bacillus sp. 7894-2 | reverse complement strand
CATCTAACCAGGGTTTTGACGCTGCTTCTTTCTGGTTTTATCGAATAATCCGAAGCTTTCCGGTTCTATCGAATAAGCGGTATCTATCACAGAATTTAACACTGTTTTTTCCAAAAGCAGACCCTGCTCAATTGCAAAAAAGGGGAGTCTCATCGCTGAAACTCCCCTCAAACTCATTTATTCATATGTGCAAGAAAGCCGCCAAGAAGAGTATCCAGGTCTTCTTCGCTTTCCTCTTCAGTTTCTTCTTCTCGCTGTTCCTGTTTAGCTTTGTCCCAATCAAAGTCAAGCAGATCATCTTCAATATCCGTCAGATCAGCTTCAGATGCCTGGTCTTCCTCTAAAGCCGCAGCTGCCGCATCATACTGATTCATAGCAGGTTTCGGCTCCTCCTGAAGATATAGAGCTTCATCTATATCTGAAGAGCGGCTGTTCAGAGACGCCAGCAGGGATGTTGCCCGCACCGGGTCCGTAATCAACTGATAAATGATGCTGCCGAGCAGCGCTTCTGAATGCTCATGCTTAAGCCAGTCGCGCTGAACCTTGCTTAGCCCCTTTGGAAGGGGAATGGTAATGGTTTCCCGGTCTTTTGATTGTGAACTGCTGACTCCCTGCATCACATACTCGGCCATTTTGCTCGAAAAATTCCGCTTTTCGGTTTCCTTGAGCTTTTGCAGATGCTTCAGAATATGATCAGGAGTGTCTGATGGTACACGAAAGGATATGGATTGTCCTCTCTTAATTTCAGAAGAGGAAGCTTTACTCATGAAAAATCACCCTAGTTGGCTTTTACAGGTTTCTTATCCTGGTCTGCCTTATCTTTATTCGTTCTTCTTGAAAAATCAGAGATCAGCTTGTAATAAGCATTTGCCATCATCCAGATGCTTTCTTTTTCATCCTCGAAGAAATCAATGTTATAGCCATCCAGATTATTATTTAATGTTTTCAGATAATCTTTTAGAACAATAGAGCCGCCGCCGACGAAATAGCAGATTTCCGTCTGGGAGTTTTTCTGCCAAACGTTGCGGAGCAGGCGGTACTGCTTCTTCGCCAGGTCAAGCAGGATACGGTCTGTAATATCATGCACGCTTGTGCGGCTTCCTTTAACCATAATATGATTGCGGTCATTTTTCTTCGTGATGATTTCTACGACATCTGTGCGGCTGTCTAGCTCAACCCCATGCTTCGAACGGATCTCTTCACGGATTGATTCAAGCGCTTCAGACACGCCAAGGTTGAAGCCCTGCGCTTTATCATCATCCACATTGCGGTTTTTAATGACAGCGATATCTGTAGATAATCCGCCAATATCCTGGATTAAAATACGCTTATCAATTAAATCCTTATTAATGATGTTTAAGTTATTATCCATTACAAGGTTGATATAAGCTGCAAATCCTTCAGGATAAACCTTAATTTCTTCAAACTTGATATTAACTTTTTGTCCCTGGTACTTCGGTGTAACAAGGAATTCAACCTGGTGGACTGAGCCCAGCAGCTTGGAACGGTAGCCCGCATCCTTGCCTTCCTTTACTTCACGAAGCGGAAGTCCTGTGCCAAGTGTGTAGTTTGCATCAACCACATTACCGGATTTCTTAAAGCCTGTGGAACCGCCGTTCTGTACAGCATCCAATGCCAAAGCAGTGAAAAGCATAACCAATGTCTGATCTTCTTCGGATTTGCTGCTGCCCGGATCCAATTCAGTAGCGTTGTCGCTTTTTGTCGCCAGGTGCCCTACACGGTAAATCGTATTGTTTTCCTTCAGGGCAGGGGAGTGAACTCTAATATGTATGCCTTCAAGCGGATTTTTGCTGTCAAGTTCTTCAATCCCGATAACAGGCCGGTCCTCAACATCTCTTGCTATTACATTCGGTATATTTAATTCTGAATCCAATTTTCCAAAGATTGCTTTAATAGAATCGTTTCCTACATCAACTGCTGCAATTCGTGAATTCGTCAAATCATTCAATCCTTTCATTCTCCATAATATAGAGCTGCTATTTTAAGAGTAATTCAGATTGAGAGATTAATCAATGAGAGGAAATAAAAAGTAATCAAAGCGTAAAAACGTAAACAAAATGTAAACATCTGCCTTCATTGTATACACTTCCGTATACATGTAAACAAAAGTGCACACATCCTTATATACCAACATGTACACCGTTTTGTATACTTGTTTACATTTTCGTATACATTTGTAAACATTATTGTATACTTGTAATCAAATTTGTTTACAAACGGATTATCATGATTTTTTCTTAAAATTTGGTAGTTTATGAGATAAAATAATATCCTTATCCTATCTAAGTAAAATGCAATCGATTCATGTAATATTAAAAAATTTAGAAAATATACTAAATTAATCTACTTTCTTGGTAAAAATTCCTATAAAATAGGAGTATAACAATAGGAAAAGGAGTTCAGAAAGATGCAAGGCTCCAGAATATTTATGGTTTCGCTTTTTATCATTGCCGTATGCACTGCTGTTTTCTCAGAGGGTATCAGTGTCGAGAGCTCTGTCTATATAAAAGCGCTAGGTATATACCTGCTGTTTGCATGCCTGTATTATCATTTGCGGATTATCAGCAGAAATGGAAGTACATCGATTGATTATGGGATTAATTACAGTCTGTCCATTGGACTGTTTACGGGGCCATTAGGTCTGTTGATTTTTGAAGTCATCTACCGTTTTTGCGTCTATTTTTATAGAAAGCATTCAAAAACAGAGGATCCTGATGAATTTTTCCATACGTTTTATAACATTGGTTCCTTTGTGATGAGCAACTCCATCGCATTCTATATGTTCCATCTGTTATCTCCCCTCTTTCAGGGTATGCCATTCGGTTTTTGGGTTGTCATGCTGATGCTGATCACCGTAACCTCTTTGCTTTCGGACCTTTTCCTGATTACTGTTTTTAAACTGACAGGAGATATTAAAACAAAGCAGGAAGCGATTGACTTTATCAAAACAAGAAGTGTGCTGGATATGGGGAAGATTGCCTTCACGAACGGCCTTTTGCTGCTATTCCTAAATGAGGGAAAATGGGAAATGCTCATAAGCCTGTTTATCCTTAACTATCTTGTGAGCCGGTCCTTCCTATCGAAATCACAGATGCTTCAGAATAAAATCGAACGTGATAAGTTCGAGCAGATGGCCTATACTGACTTTCTGACTGGTGTGTTTAACCGTGCCTATATGGATAAAAAGATGACAGAGCTTAATAAATCAGATGAAAGCATTGGTATAGTTGTAGCTGACATTGACAAATTTAAGAGGATTAACGACAGCTATAATCACGCGGTTGGCGACCAGGCAATCAGGCATTTTGCCGATACTTTAAAAAGCTACCTCTCCAAAGATGATTACTTGTTCAGGAGCGGAGGAGAAGAGTTTACGATAATTTTGAGATCCAGAACATATGAAGAGTGCCTGGATTTAGCTCAGAAGATACGCACAGGGGTTGAAAACAGCCCTTTTCAAGCTGATTTTAAAGAGGAGTCCATTTCTATTTCCTATACTGCATCATTTGGGCTTTTTTACTATAAAGTGAACGATCTGCTTTCTATTGAAAAAGCGTATGTTTATGCAGACCAACTCCTTTTCCAGTCCAAGGAAATGGGTAAAAACAGGCTATCCAGCAGGGAAGAGCCTGTCCATCCGCCCAGATCTGCAGAAGCAGTTCTGACAAACGCATAAGATATTCGCAGCCGCCGGTTTGGGCGGCTGTTTTTTTGGGTATAATATCTTTGTTTTTTAAAAAAATTAATAATACTATCATTATTCTGAAAAAATAAACTTTTAATGGATTTCCTGGGAAAATCTATTTATTCATCCTTTGAAGCCAATAATAACCATCGCTACATAAAATTTTTTTTGACAATTAGCAACTATGAAAGATATTATAGAATAGCTAAAAGGAGGATGAAACATGTCAGATTTTAATAGGCAGAAAATTGTTGAAAGTGTGCCTCAAAAGGGTTTCTTTGGACATCCTAAAGGCTTGTTCACACTTTTCTTCACGGAGTTTTGGGAGCGCTTTTCTTACTATGGAATGAGAGCAATCCTTGTTTTTTATATGTACTACGAGGTTTCAAAAGGCGGATTAGGCCTTGATGAGCCAACAGCTTTAGCAATCATGTCCATTTATGGTTCATTGGTGTATATGTCAGGAATCATCGGCGGATGGATGGCTGACAGATTACTCGGCACATCCAGAGCGGTATTCTATGGCGGAATTTTAATCATGCTCGGCCATATTGCCCTTTCCATTCCTGGAAGCCTGGCTATGTTCTTTGTTTCCATGGTTCTGATCGTTTTAGGTACTGGTTTATTGAAGCCGAATGTATCGAGCGTCGTTGGGGACATTTACAGTCCTGAAGATAATCGCCGCGATGCCGGTTTCAGTATCTTCTATATGGGCATCAACCTTGGCGGATTCCTTGCGCCGTTAATTGTCGGAACAGTTGGAATGAATTATAATTTCCATCTTGGTTTCGCCATTGCAGCTGTCGGTATGTTCTTTGGCTTATTGGTGTTTATCTTTACGAAAAAGAAAAATCTTGGATTAGCAGGAACTTATATTTCTAATCCATTATCTGCAAATGAAAAGAAAACAGTTTATACAAGAATTGGCCTGGGTGCTATTATTATTGCCATTTTAGTCGCTGTCGGCATCCCAACTGGTCTTTTAACGTTTGATTCCTTTATTGCACTTGTTGGTATTCTGGGTATCGGTCTCCCAATTGTTTACTTTACAATGATGTACCGCAGCCCGAAAACAACAGAAGTGGAACGTTCACGCATCATTGCGTATATTCCATTATTCATTGCGTCTGTTATGTTCTGGGCCATCCAGGAGCAGGGTTCAACGATTCTTGCGAACTATGCGGACAAGCGTACACAGCTTGAGTTTATGGGACTTGATATATCACCGGCATGGTTCCAGTCTCTTAACCCATTATTTATTATCTTCCTGGCGCCTGTATTTGCCTGGCTATGGGTGAAGCTTGGCGACCGCCAGCCTTCAGTGCCGCAGAAATTCTCACTGGGTCTATTGTTTGCCGGTTTATCATTCCTTGTGATTCTGCTTCCTGCTTACCTTGGCGGAACAGATTCTCTTGTAAGCCCATTATGGCTGGTTCTTAGCTACTTCATTGTTGTACTTGGGGAGCTTTGCTTATCACCTGTTGGACTTTCAGCTACAACCAAATTAGCGCCTGCTGCGTTCTCTGCGCAAACGATGAGCCTTTGGTTCCTGTCAAATGCGGCAGCACAGGCAATCAATGCACAGATTGTTAAATTCTACACACCTGAAACGGAAATGACGTATTTCGGAGTAATTGGTGCAGTAGCAATCCTGCTATCCATCATCTTATTCTTATTGAGTCCTAAGATTCAAGGATTTATGAAGGGTGTACGTTAATAGAAAATGGAAGCCAGAAGAGTTTAGCTCTTCTGGCTTTTTTTGTGTACTTATTATCTGTTTGGTTTTCTCCATTCCGCAAGCATCGGCCCTTCTTCACCATAAACGGGGTCCATCTGCGGAATGGGAACATTTTTTATATCTGCGAGTGCCTGTACACGGTCTGATGGGTCTTTTTTCTTCATATTCGGGCTTGTTCCGCCGGGATAGGCACCCACGACTTCGAAGTCCGGGCTGCTTTCAATCCTCTTATGCCCTGTGCCTGCAGGAAGGAGAATGACGTCGCCCTGGCTGATTTCGAGGCGTTCGCCCTGATCGCCGCCGATCAGGACGGTGGCCTGCCCCGCTTTGACTCCCAGTACTTCGTGAGTGTTAGAGTGATAATGGTGGTAATCATATACTCCGCCCGTCCAGCTTCCGGTCCATTGGTGTCTGTTGAAAGCAGGCTCGATTTCTCCGGGCTGTTCCTTAAAAACTGCCTTGTAGATGATCACCGGGAGATCTTGGTTGTTGGGTATTTGCCCATCATCAGCCAGCAGAGTGGTTTGGATGCCGCTATTCATTCAATCCGCTCCTTTCTTATTAAAAACTGCTTTGCTTGAACGTGTCCCCGCCTTTGATGGTTCCATTCTGGAATCCTTTGTGAAACCATGACTTCCTTTGCTCTGAGGTGCCATGTGTAAAGCTTTCCGGCACGACATAGCCCTGTGCCCGTTTTTGAAGGGTGTCGTCCCCTACTGCCGTCGCGGCATTCAGGGCTTCTTCCAGATCGCCTTCCTCTAAATAACCCATTCCCTGGGCATGATGGGCCCAAACGCCTGAATAATAGTCGGCCTGCAATTCAAACCGGACGAGATATTTATTAAATTTTTCTTCACTCATTTTCTGGCGGAGCGGCATGATTTCCTCAGTTGTCCCCAGCAGTGTCTGCACATGGTGCCCAACTTCATGGGCGATAACGTAAGCCATGGCAAAATCACCGGGTGCCTGGAATTTCCTTTGCAGTTCTTCGTAAAAGCTTAAATCGATATACAGTTTTTGGTCGCCCGGGCAATAGAAGGGCCCTACTGAAGAGGACGCTGCCCCGCATGCAGACTGTACACTGCCTGAGTATAAAACAAGGGTCGGCTCTTTATACTGCAACCCCTGCTCCTCGAATATTTCCGTCCAGACTTCCTCTGTATCCGCCAGCACAACCGAGACAAAGTCAGCAAGCTCTTTTTCCTGCTCAGACTCTTCATATGGCACAGATGTACCTGAATCTGTTCCGGTTATATTGCCTAACAGTTCACCCGGATCACCACCACCGAGGAAGGTAAATAACAATACTATAATAATTCCGCCAAGGCCGCCGCCGATCAGGGTTTTTCCCCCGCCGCCCATGCCTCTCCGGTCTTCCACATTCGAACTCGCTCTTCTGCCCTTCCACTTCATGATTCAGCCTCCTAATGAAACATCACTTTCATTAGTGTATACCCGAAATGAAGCGATTTATTAACTTATCAGATACAAAAATAAGTGCCTGCTGCTAAAACAGGCACTTGAGATCTATTCTTTTTTTACGGCACCAGCCGGATCATAGAGGCTCAGGTCAATATCAATCTCCTGCCCGAGAGCAAGCCTGGCCGCTTGAGCGCCAAGAAACGGCCCTGCGGTGAGCCCAGAGGCTCCAAGCCCATTTGCTATGTAAAGACCTCTGAGACCAGGAATTTGGCCTATAATGGGCAGAAATCCGGGTGTATAGGGACGAAATCCCACGCGTGCTTCTGTAAACGTTCCATTCAATAATCCCGGGGCGATTGCCAGGGCTTTTTCAAAAATGTCATTTAACCCGCCTGCTGTGACTCTTAAATCGTAGCCCATATCATCTTCATGGGTCGCACCAATGACAATGCGTCCGCCCTCAAAAGCCAGAATATATTGATTGTTTGGCGGCATGACAACCGGCCAGTCCGCCGTATCTTCTCCTTCAAGCTGAAGATGGACGATTTGCGCTTTTTGCGGCTTCACATCCAGCTGGATTCCAAGCGGCTCAAGAAGCTCTCCTGCCCATGCTCCGGCCGCTGAAATCACACTTTCCGCTTCATATTGCTTTCCATTGGCTGTAACAGCTGTAATCTCATCTTCCTGGCACACAAGTTCTGCGGAGCCCTGCACCACTTCCGCACCATGCTTTTCAGCTGCCCGCAGGAGCGCGTCGCGCAGTGCGCGGCCGTTGACGCGCGCCGCACCGCTTACATGTACAGAGGCATATTCCTTAGCCAATGCCGGAAACAGCCGGGATGTCTGTTCCGGAGACAAGGGTGTAATCTCCCCCATTTCAGGAGCATCGCCGCGCCTTTTTAAAGCCCGTTCTTCCATTTTTTCAAGCTTTGCAGGATCGGTATGAAGGCTGACGGCGCCTGCCTGCTGATAGCCGGTCTCTGTCTCGCCGTCTTTTTCAAGCTCCCTGATCAGTGTCTGATAATAAGCCGCTCCCCCTTTGGCGAGCGCATACCACGCTTTATTCCGCCGCTGTGACAGCCAGGGGCATATGATTCCGGCCGCAGCATCTGTTGCCTGCCCCGGATCTTTGCGGTCAATAATGGTGACTTTGGCACCTGCCTTAGCCAAATGATAGGCAGCAGAGGCCCCCAGAATTCCTGCACCAATTACGATATGACTTTTCATAATGACTCCTTTTTTCTATCTGGTTTGCACTTATTTTACAAGAGTTTGGGGATAGGTTCAAAAAATTATAGGCGGCTGATGACTGATCCCTGAATTCCAAACAAAAAAGCAGCATGACAGGCTCAGGCACCCATCATGCTGTTTCATTAAAAAGGCTTATTCGGTTCATAGGTCGGCTGCTGGTTTTGTGCCTCATACTGCTGGCTTTTGGCTGCCGCATCCTGGACGTTTTCTTCAAGAGCAAATTCGGTGTCCATTCCTTTTTTGAATTGATCCGCCTGGTTTTGAGCTGCGACGATCTGCTGTTCTTCTGTTACTTTATTCGGCTGCTTTGGCATCTCTATCTCTCCTTTAATTTTAGAAGTATAGCTATAGATTTTCCAAAGCTTCTGGCACTATTCACCTTTTTACAGACCCGCCTTTTAAGTCCATGATAAATAGAACTTATTTACCTAAGGTGAAAGTATGGGAATGTTTTTGTTATAATCATAATACTTAGATGGAATTTGACTTTAACTGGAGTGAACATGTTGAATACTAAAAAAGCACTGCCTCTTTTATTCGCCGTTATGTTTCTTGTGATGGTGGGGTTTGGAATCATTATTCCTGTCATCCCCTTTTATGCGGAAGAATTAGGGGCATCACCCACTGAACTGGGCCTGTTAATGGCCGTTTATTCACTGATGCAGCTGCTGTTTGCGCCTATGTGGGGGCGCGTTTCCGATAAAATCGGACGCAAGCCTGTCATTATGATCGGTATTTTTGGCCTTGGATTGTCTTTTTTCATGATGGCCCTGTCCACTGAGCTGTGGATGCTGTTTGCAGCCAGAATCATCGGCGGCTTTCTGTCATCAGCCAATATGCCGACAGTCATGGCTTATGTAGCGGATATTACATCTGAAGAAGACCGCGGAAAAGGGATGGGCATCATTGGTGCTGCAGTGGGCTTAGGCTTCATTTTCGGCCCGGCGATCGGCGGCATCTTTTCCCGGGAAAGTTTGAACCTTCCTTTCTACGCGGCAGGAACTTCTTCGTTTATCACCTTTTTCCTTGTCATGCTTGTGCTGAAAGAATCCCTTTCACCTGAGCAGCGCAGCCAGGGAACAGCTAAGCGTCCAGGTCTGATGACCGCTTTAAGAGGAAACACGGGCATTTTGTTTATCCTTCAGCTGTTTGTTTCGCTGTCACTGGCAGGCCTGGAAGCAACTTTTGCGTATTTTGCGGCTGAAAAAGCCGGCCTTGGCACCGTGGAGCTGGGCTATATTTTTATGATTATGGGATTTGGAGGCGCCCTTGTGCAGGGCGGCCTGGTAGGGCGAATGACGAAAAAGTATGGAGAAGGAGCTGTGATTCAGCTGGGGACCATCGTCTCCGCCATAGGCTTCGGATTGATTCTCCTGGTTGACAGTTTTACGACTGCAGCGATTTTCCTGACGATTTTCGGCATAGGGAACGGATTTATCCGTCCGAGTGTTTCTTCCCTGCTGACAAAGACATCTCAAACTGGACACGGCAGTACGACTGGCCTGCTGTCATCCTTTGATTCCCTGGGACGCATTATCGGCCCGCCGCTCGGAGGATGGCTGTTCACCATCAGCATCGGTGCTCCGTACCTGACGGGAATCCTGCTTTCCGGTTTGGCATTCATCATGTATCGTGTGTATTCTGCCAAGGTGAACAGAACCCATTCGATTACACCTTAAAAAAAAGGAGGCTCATTTTGCCTCCTTTTTCTACTTTTGCAGGATCACCTGGATGACGTGTCCCGTTCCTGTATGGCCTTTTCCTTCCACTCTTTCCTGTTCGCCGTAAAAGAAATGAAGGACCTTATAACCCTGAATCCATTGAAGAATATCTGCAGGATGATAGACCATATCCACATTTTTCGGCCCGCCTGTACCATAGCTTAGCTGATCCTCTGAATAAACCTCAAGCATGACAATTCCACCCGGCTTGACAACAGAAACTAGCTTATCAAATACGGTTTTTTGGTCTTTTTTCAGAAAATGGCCGAAAACCATAATCGAAGCGTCATATTCCTCAGTTGGCACAGAATCATGAATCAGATCCTTCTGCCCTGTTTCCACTCTGACCTGATGGCTCTCAGCCAGCTGCTGTGTTTTGTTTAACCCGCTTTGCGTATAATCCCATGCTGTTACATCATACCCCTTTCTTGCAAGGAATACAGCATTTCGGCCCTCCCCCTCGGCAAAGGCGACAACTCGTTTGTGCCCTTCAAGCCGCCATGCCTGCTCTCTGATGAATTCATTGGGCTCTTCGCCATATAAATAGCCTTCTTGAGAAAACTTCTCTTCCCATAAATTTGCCAATCTAACCACTCCTTTTCCCATAAGGTATTCTAGGATAGGTTCTGGAAATCCTATTGTATAATGGAAAAAATGCCGGGAGGAGGATAAAAATGAAAGAGCTGACAGCGATGGAAGAGGTGCATCAATTTATTCAAAGCACGGAGCTGGGTCTTATTTATGTGCTGCATGACAGCTGAAGCGTCTGTCATGGTCTGCTTCCTCAGGTGGAGGAAGTGTTAAAGGATTACCCCCGTATCGAAGCACGGCTTGTGAATGCTGGAAAGGTAACTGAAATTGCCGGGTACCTGATGGCCTTTACAGTGCCTGTGATTGCCTTATATCTGGATGGAAGAGAAGTATTGAGGGAAGCGCGGTTCATTCCGGTCGAGAAGCTTCGTGATGATTTGAAAAGGATATATGAAGGGGTTATTGATGAGTAAAACAGGACTGGCGGTGCTGCCGCCAGTCCTGCCCGTTTAAAATTAGTTGCTGCTCTCATCCGTATCATCGTTGTAGGTGCCGGCAGCCTGCTCCGCATTAAATGTCCAATTGACCTCGAGCGTATCACCCTGGAACTGGTTTTGGTCTTGTCCATTGTCCACAAACTCAAACAGAACAAAGATTTTTTCCTTTTCACCAGCTGGAATGCCGTCCGGTTTTGGACTGCCAGATGTATTTAGTTCTGTCAGGTCCGGCTGCTGGCTTTGCAGCTCATACAGAGTTGTTTCTATAACAGCGTTTGTTGCACTGCTGGTATTGTACATAATCGTTACTTTAATATGTTTGGCAAAGTCATCTGTATTATCCCCTTTTGCATCAGCCACATTGTAATGGGTGTTCAAGAGGACTTTATGAATATCTAATGTACCATTGTTTTCCAGTGTGAATTCACGGTAAACTTCATCGCCTGGTTTAATGTTGTCGATATTCACAACCGCGCTTGGGTTCATTCCTAAATCCAATGTACCGGAAGCAAACGTATTCTGCGTGTCAACTGTGTCACTAAAATAGGCAAATGTTCCCCCGCCAATTAGTGACAGCCCCAATGCTGCACTCATAACACCCTGGCTGATCTTCTTTGTAAAACTCATTCTTGCATTCCCCCTAAATTTGTAATAGATAATTTATTAAACTCTTATGTACGTTTGCAGATACATAGGAGATCTAACCACTTATGCTTGACTCGATTCAATCTCCCTTTTTGCTCCAATAATGGTGCTGATTGAGGAAATTAATAATAATACTCCCGGCACAATCAACAAAAGGGCAGATCCTGCCTTTGAACTCGCAAAATTCAGCGCATACCCGGCGTATGGAATAGTGAAGCCGTAATACTTGCCAACCACATGATGAGGATACACAGTCCATGGATCTTCTCCATCGTTGTTATCTCCTTTAGTCTTGAAGGCTGCTTGTCCATTGTGTTCCTGTACCCCGGTAATTCTATGAGTAATTAACTTCTCTTCCATGCGGAAAGTTATAACGTCACCTTTTTTATAAGAAGATTGGTTATCACTTAATTTAATTGCAATCACCGAGCCTGTTTGAAAGGTTGGCTCCATGGATCCTGAGAGAACCGCTTTAAACTGGTGCCCAAGCAGCGATGGCTCCCCTCCTGAAATTCTGGATGAAAGAACCACAAATGCAATCAGGCTGATTCCAATCATGAAAAGGGCCACGATCATATTACTCACTATTTTCAAGAGTTTTTTCTTCATCGCTCACCAGCTCCTGGTCTTTAATCTCTATGGATGCCTCTTCTGAAGTATCTTGATTTCCTGATGCATTCGCGTCAGGCATCGGCTCATCAAGAGTCTGTTCCTTTTCTCCCTCAATTTCAGCAGGTTTTCCCTGGCTTAATTCTGCACCTGAATCAGATGGCGAGCCCTGCTCAACTGGCTTGTCTGCTGCCCGAGCCTTTTCTTCCTCATCTAACTCAATCATCTTCTGCCGGATGGCGCTGCCTGCCTCTTTTATCCTCTGAATATCCATTTCTGCCCTTACTTCACTCAGTAATAGATCAGCATGCTGATATCCTTCAGGAATATAAGCGAAAGAAGGATTCCCGGTATGGCTGCTTTTGGCTTGCTGTTCGTATGCGTACAGCTCATCCACAATACTGACAAGCCTGTCCATTTGTTTCTTTAGCTGCTCTTCCAATTCTCCCAGCTCATCCAGTTTATTTTCTAATTCCTGCTTTGACTCTGTATTCCATGATATCTCCGCGGCCAGCTTAAAGTTCTGTCTCATGCTGCCGGCGATCCCGTCGGCTTGGTTCCGGAGATTTTGAATCGTTTCCGGAAAGACGAAGGCAGATGTTATCGTCATTGGCTCCAATTCTGCCTGGCTTGAAAATAAGGCTTCTGTTTCCCCGACAGCCAGATGCCCGGCATAAAATGACAAGCAGCATAAGCATGGAAGAATGATTCGCTTTGGCATGGACTTTTTCAATTGGGCTCCTCCTTCCTGTCCATCTGGGAATCATTATACAAAATTTTCAGAAGTTTTAAATTGGGTTAATTATGGGTTAAAAACACGTCGAGATCTGTCTATTTCCGGCGATTTTTATTAAAAGGCACATGAAATCTATGAAAAATTAAACCAATACCGGATTTCCTGAAATAGATTGATTTAACTAATTATTTTCTTAATAATACGAATTGTCACACTTTATAAACTTGGTTGAAGGAGAGGGTTTTATGAAAAAGAAGCGTCAAAAGAAAAAGATAAGCAGGAAAGCAGCCATTCCAGCTGTATTAGCCTTATCCGTTGCATTTGGAGGGCTTTTGCCAACATCATCCGCAATAGCCGCAGAGACAGCAAACACGGCAACTGTGCTATTCCAGGCAGAAGGATTAAGCAAGCATGAAGTGGTAAAAGCTTATCTGCAATCACAGGTTCAGGTCCCAAAAGTGAAGCTTGCAGATCCCGGGGAGCAATTTAAAATTGTGAGCGAACAGGAAGATTCTGAAACAGGTACATACCATGTACGTACTGTGGAGCAATATAAAGGAATCCCTATTTACGGTTCCGGACAAACTGTTGCACTGGACTCCAGCCATAACGTATATGCTTCTCTTGGCAAAGTCACTCAGAACCTGGCCCGCTCCATTATTCCAACTGAGGCCTCCCTTTCAGAAGACGAAGCTGTCAGCATTGTAAAGGAGCAGGTTGAATCACAGATCGGCGAAGTAAAAAATTACGATGGTATAAAGTCCCAATTATTGATTTACCCGAATAAAGGAAAATACTATCTCGCATACCTGGTTAAAGCTTCCACTTCCTTTCCGGAGCCTGGCTACTTCCATTACTTTGTAGATGCAATGAGCGGAGAAGTCATTGACAGCTTCAATAAAATCCACACGGTTGATGAAGAGACACTTACCCCGGTACTGGGAAGAGGGCTGGATGTGCATGGTAATCTGTTGTCATTTAATGCGGCAAAAGACATGGAGACAGGAACGAGCTATCTGTATGGGCCTTCTGTATGGTTGAAAACATCCGTTCCGATGGCCACATTCAACGGTAAAGCCTTTGATCCGCTTTTATTTAACTTGGGCAGTGGCTTATTTGGATTTACAGGCTATGAAGTAACAACTAAAAGCGGAAGTAACTTTTTCCATGACCCTGCTGCCATTTCAGCACACTACAACTCGGATAAAGTAAACCGGTACTATCAAATTGTTCATAAGCGAAACAGCCTGGATGATAAGGGAATGAAATTGATCAGCACTGCCCACATAGGCACAAAGTGGAATAATGCTGCCTGGAACGGAATTCAAATGATGTACGGGGACGGGGACGGCATTAAATACAGCTCCCTTTCCGGCGGATTGGATGTAGCTGGACACGAAATGACTCATGGCGTGATTGAACATACAGCTGACCTGGTTTACCAAGGAGAGTCTGGGGCCATCAATGAGTCATTAGCTGATATCCTGGGGAATTTTGCAGAAATTTATACGACCCAAGAAGTGGAATGGGAGCTGGGAGAAGATATCACTACCCCGAATATTCCAGGTGACGGCGGGCTTCGCTCCATGAGTGATCCAGCTTCTAAAAAGACAAGCTTAATGCCTTCAGGACACTATCCGGATCATTATGATGACCGCTACCTGGGTACAGAGGATAAAGGCGGCGTTCATATCAACAGCGGAATTAACAATAAGGCAGCCTACTTAATCAGTGAGGGCGGCACAAATAATGATATAACCATACAGGGAATTGGCAAATCCAAAACAGAAAAAATCTATTACCGTGCCCTTGCTCTGTATTTAACATCTTCATCCGGATTCCATGATATGAGGGAAGCAGCCATCAATGCTGCACGTGATCTGCATCCGGATAAAAATGGTGCTCCATCTGCAGAGACGCAAGCCGTTATGAACGCTTATGATTCTGTAGGCGTATACTAAAAAACAAAGCCAAAAGCCATGAACCTGTTCTGTTTGAATGGATCATGGCTTTTCTTTTATCATTCACTGGGAATCGATTCAATAAAGATATTTGAAATCTGAACAGCCTTCTCATATTGCTCCGTCTCCACATAATATTGATATAATTGCTTCCCGAACCGGTTGGTAAACATCGCATTGCTGATTGAAAGGAAATAAGGAAGCGCCTCGTTTTCTATATATCTGTAATATTGCTCACTCTGGTCTTCAATCCTCAGAATAAGGAGCTTGAATATGATTTTATAGAACCTGTTCTCCAAATCCTTTGTCATGGACAAGCCTTCCCGGGCTCTTTTCAGAAGCAATGCTTTTCGCATCAGCTTCCCTTCCAGACAGGCATTTATATAATTTTGCAGCCGCTGAAGATACAGAGCAGATGGCTTAGCCACCAGGCCAAGGGCCTCCTCTAATACTGTTTGCGCCTTCCGGTATTCCTTCCTTCTCCAATACTCATAGCCTAAGTTGTTTAACAGCAAAGACTTTTTATTAGGCAAATTCAGCAGGTCACAATTACGGATTAATCTCTGATAAGATTTCTCCAGTTCGCTGAAATCCGCCTGCAAATCATTGCCCTCCTGTGCGAGCATAAGGGACTCAGCCGTAATCGCACCGATGTAATTATCCGTTTCCCTGAAGTGTAAAAGAGCCTTATTTGCAAAGGCATAAGCCGCTATCTTGGAATTGGTCCAATAATAGGCGGCCGCCAAGTGGTAATAGTATTCGTGATTCCCGTATTCCTCCATGTTTATATCCTTCAAGAATTCAATCGCTTTGTGATAATTCCCGGCCTTTGAATCCCGGTATCTTAAGATATAGTAGATTCCCCAGGCATGCTTAAGCATATTTTGCTCATAGGCTTGAAGATTAGGATAGTCATTCTGTCTATGAATCAAAATCCCTTCCGCCTGTTCCAATTCCAGTTTTTTTAAGTGCAATCGGGCAAGAAGCAATTCATAAAAGGCGGCATGGCTGGAAGAAAGGCTGATTGGAATGCCCTCAAGCTCTTTTTTAATTTTCTCTGCTTCCTTCATATTTTGCATGATGATCGTCTTGTGCCAGTGCTGAAGCCGCTCTCCCAGATTGGCAAACCGGTTGATTTCCTGATCAATATCGAGGTTCAGACGTTCTGAAAACATCTGGATAATTTCAGAGGAAAACGGCGTCACCCCACGCTCGATCTTGCTCACATGTGTAACCGAGCAAATGCCCCTGCCGAGATCCTCTTGTGTAAGACCTGCCCTTTGACGATGAAATTTAATAATTTCTCCAGCTAACATGAAAGACTCCCCTTATATTCTGGATAAGATTTATTGTAGTAAAAGAGAATCCTATTTTGTAAGCTCCTTAAATAACCCCAAATTTTATTGTTATAAGTACCTGCATACCATCCAAATATCTCCATAATCCAGTGAATTTTAATCCCTTTGTCCCGTTTTTTGCCCCTTATGCCGCCCCACAATTACCCCAATTAACACAATGTTCTAACTTCTTTATACTTTTTAATAGAGAGCCTTACAATCTATGATTCCATCAACATACTTTGGAAGAGGAGAATGGACAAGAATGGGAGATTTCAGATTTAAAAAGTATTTAACCGCTGCCATGGCTGCAGCTTTGCTTACTGTTCCGCCCCTGCAGGCTTCTGCAGACGATTCTGGGAAAAGCATCCTGAAAGGGGCTGATGGCAAAGCGGCTATAGCTGACCTTCAAGGGATGAATGCCAAAGCAAGCAAAGGCAAGCATGTCATCACTCTTATTACAGGTGATGTCGTAACTGTAACGGAATTCGCAGATGGAAAGAATATTATTCATGTTGAACCAGCTGACCCTTCCGCCAGTGGAGCACGCATTTTAACAGCCAACAAGGAAACGTATGTCATTCCTGACAAGGCTATGCCTTATCTGGCTTCCGGATTTTTGGACCAGGATTTATTCAATATCACAGCACTGATCAAAGATGGCTATGATGACGAGAATCAGAAGGAATTGCCTGTCATCATTCAATATTCCGAATCCAAGGGCCGTTCAGCTGCTGCTTTTAAAGCCCCAAAAGGCTCAACGAAAACCCATGTGCTTGAAAGTATAGACAGTGTTGCAGTCTCCGCTGATAAGAAAGAAACAAAGGAGTTTTGGTCAGAAATCACCAGCAAGACTTCTAAAAAAACGAAGGCTGCACTGACACCCGGCATTGAAAAAATCTGGCTGGATGGCCGTGTCGAAGCAACTCTTGAACAGAGTGTCCCGCAGATTGGAGCCCCTAAAGCCTGGGAATCCGGCTTTGACGGAACTGGTGTGAAGGTGGCTGTTCTGGATACCGGGATTGATTCAGGACATCCGGATCTTGCTGGCCAGCTGGATAAGGCTGTGAGCTTTGTTCCGGGAGAAGAAGTAACCGATGTATATGCACACGGAACACACGTGGCTTCCACCGTGCTTGGAACCGGAGAAGCATCAGAGGGACGGAATAAGGGTGTGGCACCAGGTGCACGCCTCCTTGTAGGGAAAGTACTTGATGATGAAGGCTTTGGCCAGGATTCATGGATTATCGATGGAATGGAATGGGCTGCTGAAAATGCCAAAATCATCAATATGAGCCTGGGAAGTCCTGAGCCAAGCGACGGAACAGACCCGATGGCTCAAGCTGTGAGCAATCTCAGTAAAGAAACAGGATCCCTGTTTGTTATTGCTGCCGGGAACTCTGGCATGGAAGGGATTGGATCACCAGGAGCAGCTGAGGAAGCGCTAACTGTTGGTGCCGTGGACAAGTCCGATAACCTTGCATGGTTCTCCTCTAAAGGGCCCAGCTTTGGAAGCGCAGGATTAAAGCCTGATCTTACTGCTCCCGGAGTTGGAATCATGGCAGCACGTTCTCAATATACAAACCAGGGAAGCGGCTCTTATATAAGCATGGATGGCACCTCAATGGCAACGCCTCATGTGGCCGGAGCTGCAGCCATTCTCGCCCAGCGCCACCCGGACTGGACCGGTGAACAGCTTAAGGAAGCTTTAATGAGCACAACCAAGAAGCTTGAACACATCAAGCCTTTTGAAGGCGGCACAGGCCGTCTGGATACTGTGGCCGCTCTTGGCCATGTAAGGGCAACAGGGTCTCTTGACTTTGGCTTCTATGACTGGCCTCATGAGAATGATGGTCCGGCTGAGAAAACCATTACGTATACAAATGATGGCGATCAGGATGTAACATTGGATTTGGCAGTGTCTGTCAAAGATGCCAATGATACCGATGCACCTTCTGGAATGGTAGAGCTATCAGCTGACAAAGTGACGGTTCCAGCAAAAGGAAGTGCGGATGTCACCGTTACACTTGACCCTAATGCAGGTGATTTTGGCACCCGATATCAGGGGCATATCAGCGCTTCATCAGAGGGAGAAAGTATTGTCCATACTTCACTTGGCATGATCAAAGAAGATGAAAGATACCCGCTGACCATTAATGCAATCGACCGTGACGGCGAAGCTGCCTCTGCCTACTTCTATCTGTTGGGACCAACTGGCGAACCGCAGTTTATGTCAGTGGACGGCACAAAGGAGCTGAGACTGCCGAAAGGAACGTATTCGGTTATGTCGATGATGGATGTAGATACAGATACAGATCATGCTGGGGTCGCACTTGTCGGTGACCCGGAAGTTCATTTGGATGGACCTCAGACCGTTATGCTGGATGCGCGAGAGGCTAATGAGATTACAGTGGATGTTCCAAAAAAGACAGAAGCCCATTACCGGAAGATGGAATACTTCCGCAGCATTGATGGAAACAAGGTGAATGACATCTACCTGATGCCGGCAGTGGTGGATAAAATGTACGCTGCACCTACTGAAAAAGTAGACACTGGTGAATTCACGCAGGCTACGCGCTGGCGCCTGGCAGAACCACTGCTGACAATTGGGTATAAAGGAAAGGAACTGGATGATATCCCGCAGGCAGGAAGCACTCTTTTGAATGGAAAGTACAAACTGGAAGCTGTCTATGCTGGGAATGGTACACCTGAGGATTATCAAAAGCTGAATGTTAAAGGCAAAGCCGCCATTGTCCTGCGCAGTGATGAATTAACAGGATCAGAACGTGCTGCAGCAGCTCTGGCAGCAGGAGCCAAGCTATTAATTACCGTTAATGACGGACCAGAGGAGCTTAGTGAATGGACAGGCGTAGAAAATGAAGATTTTTCACTTTCCGATAGCCCTCTTTCTGTGGCCGGAGTCAGCGGAAATGAAGGCCAGGAACTGATCGAAGCGGCCAAGTCCGGCGGATTGACCTTAAAGGTTGAGGGTACTCCTGATTCGGATTACTTATATGACCTGGTGGATATGCATCATAAGGCAGTTCCTAAAAAAGTGAACTATTCGCCGAAAACGAAGGACCTTGTCAAAATCAACTCTGAATATAAATCAGATCGCCCTGCACCAGGTGCCGAGTTCCGCTACGATATCCTCGAGCACAGCTTTGCAGGTGTCGGCTTCCTGCAAAGACTGTCACTCCCGTCCGTCAGAACAGAGTGGGTATCGGCGCAAAACGGAACGTCCTGGTATCATCAGGCTGGTGTTCTTGATGCCCAGTGGGAAGTAAGACAGCCAAAAGTGGAATACAAACCAGGTCAAACCTTGAATGAAGAGTGGTTCTCACCAGTAGTCCGCCCTCGTTTTGGTGATGGTTTCTGGGCTCCATATCGTACAGGCAATTATTTGATTCTCAATGTTCCTGCATGGGCTGACTCAGGAGCCGGCCATACAGGTGCCGACATGAATTACCCTGGTGATCAGACATTAAAGCTATATCAGGGGGATACGCTGGTTAAAGAAGGAAAGGGCCAGGCTATCTACCTATTTAATGAATTTCCGGCAGAGAAAACCCAGTACAAGCTCATAAGTGATGCTGCCCGCGATGCAGAGCGCTGGAACACATCAGTCCGTACACATACGGAGTGGACATTCTGGTCCGAGCAGCAGGAAGAATACCAGACGGCACTTCCGCTGATTTCTCTTGATTATAAAGTGGACACGGACATGGCCGGCAATTCCACGGCCGGTAAGAAGATTAAGCTTGATTTATCAGCTGTTCAAATAGCCGATGCTCCTGAAAATGGCAAAATAATAGGAGCCAGCCTTGAAGTGTCCTTTGATGAAGGAAAGACATGGGAAGCGGCAAAATTAGCAGCTAAAGGAAACGGCTGGTCTGCCGAAATCAAGCATCCAAATAAGAAGGGAGCTTCTGTCTCCCTGCGTGCAAGTGCTTGGGATGATGCAGGCAATCGTGTAACTCAGGAGATCATTAAGGCTTATGGATTAAAATAAGGGAGAAATGAACCAGGCAGTTTATGCCTGGTTTATTTTTTTGAAAATGGCTCTTCAGGAACGGAAACTAGGCTGCTTTAATATATTGGTTACATCCGAGGCTTTATTTTAAAAGAACGGAGGAAGAACATGACCAATTTTCAATACTTCACGGGAACTATTGTGCAAATCTCTGATTTTAACGGGGAAGGCTGCCTTAAGATGATTTCTGCTGATAACGGGATGGGAGGAACAGTCAATTTCATCGTATCCCCTTCGACTTTTGTTTTAGATCAAACCAGGCTGTCAGCCGGGGACATCATTACCGGATATTATGACGGAAATGCTCCTGTTCCGCTGATATATCCCCCTCAATACCGGGCGCTTGTAGTGGTAAAACATACTTCTCACCAAAATGTAAAAACGGACTTCTTTAATAGCCAGCTAATCAGCAGCGATGGCCAGCTGCGATTAAACATCTCGCCGTATACCCAGATGGTGCTGACCAATGGGCAGGCCTTTACCGGCAGCCCCGCAAACAGAGACCTGGTTGTGACCTATGGTCCGTCAACCAAGAGCATCCCTGCCCAGACCACGCCTTATAAGATTGTGGTGCTGTGCTTGCCATCCGCATAAAAAAAGCCCCAATCTGTTGGTGATTGGGGCTTTGGCTAGTATTGAACAGGGGCGGGTTCTGACTCTGATTGGCGATTGCCTGCTTTTTGTGTCAGAAGTTGGCCT
>NZ_NPDG01000129.1:0-8525 GCF_002272225.1 Bacillus sp. 7894-2 | reverse complement strand
AGCTCCCCTGCCTTTTGTGTCAGAAGTTGGACCGGGTTCTGACTCTAACTCGCGGTTTCCTGCCTTTTGTGTCAGAAGTTGCCCAGGGTTCCGACTCTAGCTGGCGGTTCCTTGCTTTTTCAGTCCGAATCACACACACTCCCAAACCCCAAACACCTTAATTACTCATCATCAATTTCACCATCACCAATTTCATCCTCTTCTTCTACGTCTTCCACCTGCTCGTCTTCCTCTGGTTTTTCATCGTTTCCGCAGCCGGTTAGGGTGAGGAAGGAAAAGGACAGGAAGAAGATTATCCATAGCTTTTTCATGTTTTTTAGCCTCCTTTTTCCCTTAGCTTTCCCGGCCAGTCCCGAATTATGACAGAAGCGTCCGGACGAATCCGCCCTCAATTGTAATAATTTTACTTTTAAGAGCAACAATAATAAAAAAAGGAGTGATAGCAGTGCGTTCTAAAGAGCTGACGGTCTCTGAGGTCTCGAATATTTGGTCATCTTATTTAAAAAACAGCATGGAGCTGCAGTTTTTTATCTATTTTTTTCAAACGGCTGAGGATCGC
This sequence comes from Bacillus sp. 7894-2, assembly GCF_002272225.1. NCBI lineage: Bacteria > Bacillati > Bacillota > Bacilli > Caryophanales > Bacillaceae > Bacillus > Bacillus sp. 7894-2. The sequence continues at coordinate 7,966 of NZ_NPDG01000129.1, read as the reverse complement.
AAAGTCAGAAAGATTGTTGGAAGGCTGCTGCATCAGTCCGGTAAAAATCTCAAGCAGCTCCAGGATTTTTTTCATAAAGAGAGCATGTCCGTGCCCCTTGGTTTCACGGATGAGGATATAAATATAAATGCCGGTAAAGTATTCTCCGATCATTTTATTTTATTTTTTTGCCATGATATTACCCAGCTTTCATTGACTACATATCCAAGTGCCCTGGGTCAAAGCACCCGTAAAGATATCCGGGATTATTTTGAGATCACACTTAAGTTCACGTTAAAGATCCAAAATGAAATTGTGGATTTGATGTTATCCAAGGGCATTTACCCAAAGCCGCCAAATATTAAGCTTGATGACCGGATTGATTTTGCCCGGAGCATTAATTACCTTAATGGGTTTAAGGGCGGATCCCGAGCGCTTAATGCTCCTGAAATTGCGAATCTATCCAGAGTGATTCATAGGGCCCAATTCTCGAGAAAGATCTTTGCGGCCTTCAGCCATTTTTCTCAAAGAAACGAAATGAAGGATCATTTCAGCAAAGGAAGAGATTTGACCGAGGGCGTGCTGCGATCCCTTCAGGAAGTAATGGACAAGGAAAATATTCCGGTTTCCTCTGCCAAAGAGCTCACCCAATTTGACGTGGATCTTCCTCCTTTTTCAGAGAAAATGATGCTGTTCTTTGTGAACACCTGTATCGGGATATTCTGCTTCACCATGATCAGCCAGGCCATGACCTCCAGCCTAAGATCCGATATAATCATTAAACTGCTTGGCATCAGTAAAAACATGTCTCTTTATTATGGAAAAGGCCTGATGATTGCCATAAAGCAAAAATGGCTTGAACAGCCGCCACAGGCTGCGGAGAGATAGATTTTCACATTTCTGTCACAACTCTCTCAAAACCACCCTGTCCTTCTGCCCCCTTGATTTGTATATAGAAGGTGAAAGGGTGGTGCAGTTTAATGAATTTGAAATCAGGCAGTGTGGACCAGTTTGGACAGTTTTCTCAATTTAAAGATCTTCAGGAGTTTAATGCCCATTTAGAAATGTGGCTTGCGGTGCATAAATACAAGTTTTCCAAGGGGGAGCTGGCCGGTTTAAAGAGGCTGGTTCGTTTTGCTGCAAAAATTCCCGGGGTATCCAATGCCAAGATCGGAACGGTGTTAAAAGCCATCCACGAAGAATATAACGGCAATGGCATTTCCCGCTCCACTTTTAAAAGAATGATTGCCAAGGCTTCACACCTTGGTATTTTTACCGTGCATGAAACAGAGAGAAAAAACGGCTCCCAGTCCAGTAATTTATATGTTTTTAATCGTTTCCCCAAGAGTGACCCACCTAAGCAGGAAAAATTGGACCCCCCTAATAAAACTATCAATCTTTCTAAAACTAATAAAAATCAAAAGAGTACTAAACGTAACGAAGCCGTCCTCGATCACACTTTTACTAGTGACCGTGTACCACAATCATTTAGCAGCACTGTAAAATACTTTTTTCCGGAAGCAAAGCAGATTGAGGAGTTTTGGAGAATGGCAGTCATTGCAGCCTATAAAAATAATTGTGAGTTGAACACTATTCCAGAAACAGCCCTCCATTCCTTTAAACAGCTGATCCGGAAAATGAAAACCAGCATTATTGCTAAGCCCATCGCTTATTTCTACGGAATTCTGAATAAGAAATTTGAAGAAAAATACTTTGAAGAATTGCATGAAATGGGGTTTCCCGCTGAGGATAATGCCTTTTCGCTAAATTTTTTTTACAAAAAGTAGCTAACTGCCCCTTTGTTGGGAGTTAGATCCCTTTACTCCAGCCTTAGACCCTATAACTCCGGTCTCAGGGGGCTTAAAAGGCCGATTTATGACTTTTACTGGATTCGTAAAAAAATGGCTGCCAGGCTATGTTTGAGCTACCCGGGAATACACAGAGAGCGCGCTTTCCTTGAAGGGATATTTCATGGAGAGTTTTGAACAGTTAGCAGCACAATATGAACCTATGATTCATAACATTATGCAAAAATTGAACATCTATAAAAACACTGAGGAATTCTACCAGCTGGGTTTAATAACCCTTTGGCAGGCATGGAAAAATCATAACGATGCAAAAGGGGCCTTCCTTTCCTACGCTTACAGTATGGTAAAAGGAAAAATGATGACGGAATTAACCAGGCAAACAAACCAGATTGACCGATATATCTATCCGGAAGCAGACTTCTGGGAATTCATCGAAGACCCCTCACCAGCTCCCAGTCCAGAGCTCACACAAGAACTTTACAAAAAATGCGGACTGTTATCTGAAAACCAAATGAAATGGCTTCACTATACATTATGTGATGAGCTGTCTGTCAGAGAAATTGCTGAAAAAGAACGGGTCTCCCCTTCTGCAGTCAAAAACTGGCGGCACGGTGCCCGCGAGAAGCTGAAGAAAATAATGCAGCTTAATTAAATTCACCCTGTCCTTTTCTCCCTCCAAAGTATATATAGAAGGTGAAAGGAGGTGTTCGAGATGGCACAAGCAATTATCACTGATTCCAAACTTCGCCTGGTTTTTGAAACAGGCCTTAACGGGCAGGGCAAGCCGGTTTACAAATCAAAAACCTACAGCGGCGTGAAACAATCCGCTACAGCGGACCAGCTTTTCACAGTGGGACAGGCAATCGCTGGATTATCAAGCTACCCGCTGACTGAGCTAAACAGAAACGACAGCTTCGATATCTTAGGCTAATGTCTGAGAAAAATAAACAAAACAGGAGGTGAAAAACATGGCTAAATCACTTGAAATGACATTCGAAACAGAAATGGGCAAGGAAACCAAGCTTTCGGTGGACAGCCCGAAGGAACCGATTGATCCGGCAGCTGTAAAGGCAGTGATGGAACAGATCATTGCGGCTAACGCTTTTGACGGCAATGGCGGTGACCTTGTTGCAGCTAAAGGCGCCAGATTAGTAGAGCGCAATGTAACAGATTATGAACTAATGTAAGGAAAAGAGGCCGGATTCTTTGGAACCCGGCCTTTTTATAGATGAATAGAAAGGAGCATGCACGATGGAACAGATGGTCACCCTGATCAGCGAACTCGGCTTCCCGATTGTGGTCACGCTTTTTCTGCTGAACCGGATCGAAGCCAAGCTGGATGTTGTTGTGTCCTCAATCCAGGGATTGCCGGATCGCCTGAGGGAATAATAGACGGGACTCCACTGGCTAAGGCTTAGGAGTCCTGTTTTTTTGCAACCGGAATCCAGATTTCACTGCGGAATGCTGGTGAAGCCGTATCTTTGCTTTCATTCCAGAGAATTTCCGGCCCTTCTATCTGCTGATAGGAAGAGGATGGGAACCATTCCGAGTAAATCCGTCCCCATACGTTCTGAAGCGTTTCCGGAAACGGCCCCACTGCTTCAAATACTGCCCATGATGTGGCCGGAATTTCAAGAGATTCCATCCCCGCAGGGCATTCCTTTGTAGTGGCAGCTCCGATATAATGGTCAAGCTCACCTTTTTCTTCCATTCTTCCTTCAGAAAAATTGGCTGATGCACTGATCAGGCCGAATGGCTCTGTGTCCGATAAACTCTTGAGCATCCTAATCTTTTCTTCGTTCAGGCTCTTCCACATGTCCGCAATCTCCGGATTCACTCCGTTAAAAATAATCGGCACCCGCTTCTTTAAGCCCACAATTCGAAACGCCTCTTTCTCCTCAATACGATAGTTCATTTCAGTTCCTCCCTTAATAGATAGATGGAAGGTCATCGGCGGATAAGCCTTCAGGGCGTGGCCATTGCTCCTTGCTTCTGATGGAGTGATGCCATGAAGCTGCTGGAACGCTCTGGTAAACGAATCAGGCGAGCTGTATCCATATTTCATGGCTACCTCAATGACCTTAGCCCTCTGGTCCTTCAGGTCAAAGGCAGCCAAGGTCAGCCGTCTTCTGCGGATATACTCCGAAAGCGATACCCCCGCCAGAAAGGAAAACATTCGTTTAAAATGGTACTCCGAGCAATAAGAAAGCTTAGCCGCTTCTTTGAAATCAACCTCTTCGGCTAAATGCTCTTCAATATATTTCATCGCCCGATTCATATTTTGCAGCAAATCCATATCGATGACCTCCTTGTATCTAAAGAATAGCAGGAGCTGGTGGTGTGAACCCGACAATCCATGCACAAGAATGCAGGGTTCGTTACTCAGTTTTATATTTCTTTTTTAATGTGTCAGAGAAAATTCCGCCGCCTAACATTAAAAACAGAGGACCGAAATTCCAGAAAAACGATCCACGAAGAGGGATCTCCAGTTCAGTAAAATGATTAAGTCCTAAAATGCTTAGTTTAAGGATTAGCATAGCGGATCCTATCAGAAATAAACAATCAAAAAATACTTTCAATCTTGGATAAGCTAATTGTCTGCTGTCCTTAATCACTTTCTCCGTCAATTCCTCATCACTCCTTAATAATTCATCAATCGTAACCCCAAACAGATCACTTAGTTTAATAATAATTTCAATGCTGGGATAATTCTGGCCATTCTCCCATTTAGAAACAGACTGGCGGCTCACATACAGCTTTTCAGCCAGTTCCTCCTGTGACCATCCTTTCTCTTTCCTCTCCTTCTTAAGCTTTTCGGCAAAAATCATATTCACAATCACCTTTCTGCAGATCGATACTCCCATTATGGTGAATTTTTTGGCCAAAAGTAAAGATAGGATTGGTTGCAGGAGGGCGCACGCAGGGGTTGCAGGGGCCATACACGTGCTTTTACAGCAAAAAACCCAGCCATTATGGCTGGTACGCTTTCAAAAAACTTCCCACTATCCGATTTATTGTTCTCTCTATTATGGATGACACTCGTAACAAAAAGAAGAGAATCAGCTGCAGCTGCGGTTTGAGAGAAATTCCCAGGTCAAAGCTTATGCGCTAACTTCCTTTTCAGTATTGCATGCTTCTATCCGGCACTCGCTTTTACTGCTGGTGTTTCATGTGAAACATCCTCACCAAAGCCTTTAAAAGGCTGACTGACAGCATCGCTTTTAAAAGCCTATTCATAGAATTGGCTTGTGACCTCGACGGGGAAGGCGCTGGAGCTGGACTGTTATCGAAGTTAAAATGATACCGTTTTATCCACAAAAAAGAACCCTCAAACCGAATTCGGCCTGAGAGTTCCTCTTATAATCAGCTATAAGCAAGCTCCTGATGCTTTTCCTTTTCGCTGAGGCCAAGCACCTGCGCTGTGGATTCGTGAATCTCACGGAACAGCTTAGGATTTTCAGATAGTGACATACCGTAGGACGGAATCATTTTCTTAATTTTAAAATGCCATTCGTCCATTTGCTCAGGGAAGCACTTCTGCAATACTTCAAGCATGACATTAACGGCTGTTGAAGCACCCGGTGAAGCTCCGAGCAGGGCAGCAACCGAGCCGTCAGACGCACTGACTACTTCTGTGCCGAATTGCAGGGTTCCTTTTCCGGCAGGTGTATCCTTGATGACCTGCACACGCTGGCCGGCTACTACGACACTCCAATCTTCGCTCTTTGCGTTTGGAATGAACTCACGCAGTTCTTCCACACGCTGTTCATGGGACAGCATCACTTGCTGAATCAGATATTTTGTCAGCGCCATTTCCTTTGCACCTGCAGCCAGCATGGTGATGACATTGTTCGGCTTAACAGACTTGATCAAGTCCATATTGGAGCCTGTTTTCAGGAATTTCGGTGAAAATCCGGCAAACGGGCCGAACAGCAGGGATTTCTTGTTATCAATGAATCTTGTATCCAGATGCGGCACAGACATTGGAGGAGCACCCACTTTGGCTTTTCCGTATACCTTCGCATGGTGCTTCTCAACGATTTCCGGATCGTTGCAGACCAGGAACAGTCCGCTTACCGGGAATCCGCCAATATGCTTCGATTCAGGGATGCCCGTCTTCTGCAGCAGATGCAGGCTTCCGCCGCCCCCGCCGATAAAGACAAACTTCGCCTGATGGTTTTCGGTTGTGCCGCTTTCCATATTCCGCACTTTTACATTCCATGATCCATCGCCGGCACGCTTTAAATCCTGGACGCTGTGCTGGTAATGAACATCGACATTTTTGCTCTTTAAATGGTCAAACAGCATGCGCGTTAACGCACCGAAGTTGACATCCGTTCCGGAATCGATTTTTGTGGCTGCAATCGGCTCATCGGATTTACGGCCTTCCATCATCACCGGAATCCATTCCTTTAGCTTCTCAGGATCATCGGAAAATTCCATGCCCTGAAACAGCGGATTAGCTGACAGCGCTTCCAAACGTCTTTTCAAAAACGATACATTTTCTTCTCCCTGAACAAAGCTCATATGAGGGATTGGCATAATAAAGTCCTGCGGATTGGTAATCAGGCTGTTTTCTACAAGATAAGACCAAAACTGTCTGGAAAGCTGAAACTGTTCATTTACATTGATCGCTTTAGCGATATCTATTGATCCATCGGATTTTTCAGATGTATAGTTAAGCTCGCACAATGCAGCATGTCCCGTCCCTGCATTATTCCATTCGTTAGAGCTTTCTTCTCCTGCGCTGGCGAGCTTCTCAAACACTTTGATTTCCCATTCCGGTGCTAACTCTTTCAGTAAAGATCCCAAAGTCGCGCTCATGATTCCGGCACCAATTAAGATAACGTCTGTTTTGTTCTGTACGCTGCTCATTTTAAACCCTTCCTTATCCCAGAAATTTGCCAAAAACTGCAGGCGCTTTGCTCAGGCTTCACCACTCGAAAGACATCACCCAAGGACACGCCTTTTCCGTCACACAAAGTACACATTCTATTCTATTATAATGATTGATAAGGTAATATAGCTAGCATTATCTGATAATTATATACTATTTTATACAAATTAGAAAGTGGGCGGGGTTCTCTTCATGGAAATCGGCAAATGGTAAGAAAGTCCGGGTAAAGTATTTGTAATTTTCTAAATTTATTTTAAAATAGATTTAGAGGTAAAGAAAGGAAGTGGAAAATGTTATTAAAAAGAAGATTTCCGTCGGATGAATTATGGTGTATGAGGTATTTGAACATCCGAATGGATTTAACCGAAAAAGAAAAACAGCATTGGGCCAACCTTGAAAAAGGCTATGAAGGAGAGGTGAAATTTGACCTACTGACAGAAAAATTGACCGAAGAAAGGCTGGTGATTCATGATCTGTTACTGGAAGTGAACAACTCCTATGTTCAAATTGACACCTTGATCATTTCAGAAAGAATGATCCATCTAATAGAAATAAAAAATTTTCAGGGAGACTGGAACCTGGAATCTGACAAGCTATATGCCGTAAATACCGGCCGGGAATATAAGAATCCTGTACACCAATTAAAAAGAAGTGCCTCCCTATTCCGCCAGCTGCTTCAAATCCTCAAGCAAACCATTCCCGTTGAAGCCTCCGTTCTTTTTATCAACCCTGAATTCACCTTATACCAAGCTCCCATGGACCAGCCCATTATTCTGCCAACCCAAATAAACCGTTTCCTGAAAGACTTGAATCATACCCCTTCCAAACTAAATGAGGGTCACAGAAAACTGGCCCGGCAACTACTGTCACTCCACCAAACCAAAAATCCCTATACTATTTTGCCCGACTATCACTTTGACCAGCTGAAAAAAGGGATGTATTGCATGAACTGCCATTCTCTTCTCAGTCCTGTACACAGGACTCTGGTATGTGAAAAATGCGGCGGGCGTGAAAAATTGGAGCAGGCGATCTTGCGCAATATACGAGAATTTAAGTTCCTCTTCCCCGAACGAAAGCTGACGACCCAAAGCATTTATGAATGGTGTAAGGCTGATATAAGCAAACGAACTTACTCCAGGGTATTAAAGAAAAACTTTACGGCGCGCGGCAGCACCAGTAATACCTATTTTGTGTGAGTGTGGGTTGTTGGATGTTGGAGGTGAGGCGGGTTCGGGGTTCTTTTGTCCGGTGGTGTGGCCGGGTTCTGACTCTGTTTGCTCAG
>NZ_NPDG01000128.1:0-5348 GCF_002272225.1 Bacillus sp. 7894-2 | reverse complement strand
TCATGATACCGGATTTCTCCTTTTTGTGTCCGAAGTTGGACCGGGTTCCTACTCCCTCTGGCCGAAGCTGATCCAGCCTCTGAAACGCACCACCCCAACCCAAACAAACCCAAATTTAAACAATAAATCCAAATAAAAATAAAATGTAAAGCGTTTGCATTTTATTTCATTTGGATTATAATACTTGTATACAAGTATACACGTATACTTAAAATGTCATTTCATAAAGGTGATGTCATGAAAGATTCTACTGAATTTCTATATCCGCAAAAATGGCTTTCTAAGGCTTCCTCTGGCGACCGTGTCGCATATGAGCTTAGAATGCGCATTATTGCCGGGTTGATTGAAAGCGGTACCACGCTTTCTGAAAATAAGTTGGCCGCTGATTTTGCAGTGAGCCGTTCACCGATTCGTGAAGCCTTACGGACACTGGCATCTGAAAATATCATCCGCTTGGAAAGAACGGGTGCTGTGGTTGCCGGGTTAACTGAAAAAGAAATCGAAGAAATATACGATGTTCGTCTGATGATTGAGACATTCGTGTTTGAACGTCTTATCAGCATGGACACAAATGAGTTGGCGATGGAGCTCAGCAAGGTGCTGGAAATGATGAAGGTGGCTGTCAAGTATCGGGATGCGGATGAGTTTGCGTATCAGGATATTCTGTTCCACGAAATTATTATCGGGTCTATTGGCCATTCTTATATCCAGCTGATCTGGAATAATTTAAAGCCTGTGATGGAAGGCTTCATTCTTTTATCCATGCGCGTGCGCTTTAAGGAAAATTATGAAGATCTTGATCGGATTGTGAAAAATCATGAACTATATATTGATGCCATTAAAACAAAAGACAGAGACCTCATGATTCAGTCGCTGCACGAAAATTTTGATGATGTTCAAGGGAAAGTGGACGATTTATGGAGGTCACAGCAAATGCTGTCCAAAGGGGTTAAACAACAAGATGACTAGCTATATGTTAGGGATTGATATTGGAACCACCAGTACAAAAGCCGTGTTATTCAGTGAAAAAGGGGATGTGATTCAGCAGGAGAACATCGGGTATCCGCTGTACACTCCTGATATCTCTACAGCAGAACAGGATCCTGATGAGATTTTCTCTGCTGTCGTTCAAGCGATAGCGAATATTACGAAAATCCATCATGATAAAAAGCTGAGCTTTGTGTCCTTCAGCAGTGCGATGCATAGTGTGATCGCGATGGATGAGAATGATCTGCCGCTTACGCCCGTTATTACCTGGGCCGATAACCGCAGTGAAGCATGGGCACGTAAAATTAAAGAAGACTGGAATGGACATGAGGTCTATAAACGGACCGGAACACCGATCCATCCGATGTCCCCATTAAGCAAGATTACCTGGCTTGTGAAGGAGCGTCCGGAGATCGCCAGCAGGACCAAAAAATATATCGGCATTAAAGAATATATTTTCAAAAAGCTTTTTAATGAATATGCTGTCGATTATTCACTTGCTTCCTGCATGGGCATGATGAATCTCAAGACATTGGACTGGGATGAAGAGGCATTAGCCATAGCGGGCATCACCCGCTCACAGCTATCCGAACTCGTTCCTACGACAAAGATGTTCCAAAACTGCCATCCTGTTTTAGCCAAACAAATGGGCATCGATCCAGAAACACCTTTTGTGATCGGCGCAAGTGATGGTGTGCTTTCGAACCTGGGTGTGAATGCGATCAGAAAAGGTGAGATCGCCATCACCATTGGGACAAGCGGTGCGATACGTACCATTATTGACAAGCCCCAGACCGATGAAAAAGGGAGAATCTTCTGTTATGCCTTAACAGAAAATCATTGGGTGATTGGCGGGCCGGTGAACAATGGAGGAATGGTCCTCCGCTGGATCCGGGATGAATTTGCCTCATCTGAAATCGAAACAGCCAAGAGATTAGGCATTGATCCTTACGAGGTTTTAACAAAAATCGCCGAACGCGTCAGACCGGGCGCTGATGGCCTGCTGTTCCATCCATACCTCGCAGGTGAACGCGCTCCTTTATGGAACCCGGATGTGCGCGGATCTTTCTTCGGATTAACGATGTCCCATAAGAAGGAGCATATGATCCGGGCAGCGCTTGAAGGCGTCATTTATAATCTGTACACCGTGTACCTGGCATTAGTGGAATGCATGGACGGCCCGGTAACCCGGATTCAGGCAACAGGTGGCTTTGCCAGATCTGAGGTTTGGCGTCAAATGATGTCCGACATTTTTGAATCGGAAGTCGTCATACCGGAAAGCTATGAAAGCTCCTGTCTCGGTGCCTGTATTTTAGGATTGTATGCCACAGGAAAAATCGACTCGTTTGATGCTGTTTCAGACATGGTGGGCGATACCTACAAGCATACACCGAAGGAAGAGGCTGCAAAAGAATACAGACAGCTGCTGCCGATCTTCATCCAATTATCAAGAGCGCTTGAGGATGAATATACTTCGATCGCAAACTATCAAAGAAAATTAATACAACATGACTAGGGGGAAATGACAATGCCGCTGTTAATAGTAGCAATTGGAATCGTTGCCTTATTAATTCTGATAATGGGCTTAAAATTAAATACCTTTATTTCATTGATTATCGTTTCATTTGGTGTTGCGCTGGCACTCGGAATGCCGCTCGACCAGATTGTCAAAACCATTGAAGCCGGATTAGGCGGAACACTTGGCCACCTGGCGCTCATCTTCGGACTTGGCGCCATGCTGGGCAAGCTGATTGCCGACTCTGGCGGCGCCCAGCGAATTGCCATGACTCTTGTCAATAAATTCGGTGAAAAGAATATCCAATGGGCTGTAGTGGCTGCATCCTTTATTATTGGTGTTGCCTTATTCTTTGAAGTGGGACTTGTATTATTAATTCCGATCGTATTTGCTATTTCAAGAGAATTAAAGATTTCTATTTTGTATCTTGGTATTCCGATGACAGCGGCTTTATCTGTCACACACGGATTCCTGCCGCCTCACCCGGGTCCAACCGTTATTGCCGGTGAATACGGTGCAAACATTGGGGAAGTATTGCTTTATGGTTTCATCATTGCGATTCCAACCGTTATTTTAGCTGGACCGGTCTTTACGAAAATCGCTAAAAAGCTCGTTCCGAATTCATTCACAAAAAGCGGAAACATCGCTTCTCTGGGAGAGCAGAAAACCTTTAAGCTTGAAGACACACCAGCTTTTGGAATCAGTGTATTTACGGCTTTGCTTCCTGTTATTTTAATGTCAATCGCAACGATTATTACTTTGCTTCAAAAAACAATGGGATTTGCAGATAATAGCTTACTTGCTGCCATCCGCTTTATTGGAGATGCCGGCACTTCGATGCTGATCTCCTTATTGGTTGCCATCTATACCATGGGATTGGCAAGAAAAATCCCAATCAAAAATGTGATGGATTCCTGCACAACTGCAATCAGCCATATCGGGATGATGCTTTTGATTATCGGCGGAGGCGGCGCCTTCAAACAGGTATTGATTGATGGCGGTGTCGGTGACTATGTGGCCGAGCTTTTCAAAGGGACAAGCCTGTCTCCGATTTTACTGGCATGGATTATCGCGGCTATCCTGAGGATTTCATTAGGATCTGCCACAGTGGCTGCATTAACGACAGCAGGCTTAGTCATTCCGCTGCTGGGCCAAACAGATGTAAATCTTGCCTTAGTGGTGCTTGCAACAGGTGCGGGAAGCTTAATCGCTTCTCACGTCAATGATGCCGGCTTCTGGATGTTCAAAGAATACTTTGGTTTGAGCATGAAGGAAACGTTTGCAACATGGACTTTGCTTGAAACAATAATATCTGTTGCTGGATTAGGATTTATTTTATTGTTAAGCTTATTTGTATAAACACTTTAAGGCAATGAAACCCTACTTCATAAGAGGGGTTCATTGCCTATTATTCTGAAATGAAGGAGCAGGAACTATGAAAAATACAATTGGGGTTATTGGTCTCGGAGTAATGGGGAGCAATATCGCTTTAAATATGGCCAATAATGGCGAGAAGGTAGCTGTATATAATTACACCAGGGATTTAACCGATCAGCTGGTACAAAAGCTTGAAGGGCAAGCCATAAGCCCTTATTACGAAGTAGAGGATTTTGTTCAGTCTCTGGAAACACCGAGAAAGGTCTTTTTAATGGTGACGGCCGGGAAAGCCATTGACTCTGTTATTGCAAGCTTAGTTCCTTTCCTTGAAGAGGGCGACGTTATCATGGACGGCGGCAACTCCCATTTCAAAGATACGGAAAAAAGATATGATGATTTGAAAGCAAAAGGAATCGGCTACTTGGGTATCGGCATTTCAGGCGGTGAAGTGGGTGCTTTAACAGGGCCTTCCATCATGCCTGGCGGAGATCGGGATGTCTATGAAAAAGCGGCTCCGATTCTTACGAAAATCGCTGCAAAGGTTGACGGGATGCCTTGCTGTGTCTACATCGGACCTAAAGGGGCAGGCCACTTTGTCAAAATGGTACATAACGGAATCGAGTATGCAGATATGCAGCTGATTGCGGAGGCCTATATACTTTTAAGAGAAAAGCTGGGATTATCTGTTGAGGAAATTGCGGATATCTTTGAAACATGGAATCAAGGCGAGCTGAAGAGCTATTTAATCGAGATCACAGCAGCTATTTTAAGGAAAAAAGATGAGCGCACAGGGCTGCCGCAAATCGACGTCATCCTTGATAAAGCCGGGCAAAAAGGAACCGGAAAATGGACCAGCCTGCAGGCGATCGATAATGGGATTCCAACCTCGATCATTACAGAATCTTTATTCGCACGCTATATTTCTGCTTTGAAGGATGAGCGTGTGGCGGCTGAAACCCTTTTAACAGGTCCTGAGAAGGATGAGATAACCGTTGAAAAAGACGTCTGGATTGAATACATCAGACAGGCTTTATATATGGGGAAAGTGTGTGCCTATGCACAAGGATTTACCCAATATAAAATGTCGTCCGAGCAGAATGACTGGAATCTGCCACTGAAGGATATCGCCCTGATTTTCCGCGACGGCTGCATCATTCGTGCGGAATTCTTAAATGTCATCAGCGAGGCTTACCAGGAGCAGCCGAACCTGGCAAACCTTCTTGTCTCCCCTTACTTCGCCGAAAGAATCAGGGACTACCAGACAGGCTTGCGCAAAATTGTCTGTGAAGGCATTCAATCGGGCATCGCATTGCCATGCTTGAGCTCTTCTCTTTCCTATTACGACAGCTACCGGAATGGAAGATCAAATGCCAGCCTGCTGCAGGCCCAGCGTGATTACTTCGGTGCCCATACGTATGAGCGGACGGATTTGGAAGGAACTTTCCACACTAATTGGAATGAATAGAAA
>NZ_NPDG01000127.1:0-38713 GCF_002272225.1 Bacillus sp. 7894-2 | reverse complement strand
AGACAGTTAAAAAACGCTTGCCCCCCTATTGCGGGGACAAGCGTTTTTTTGTTTACCTTAATCTCTTTCCAGAAGTGCAGCGCCTGCAATGCCAGGATCCGTCATTTCATATGGATCAAGGATTAAATCGAGTTCTTCTTCTGTCAGAACATCATATTTCAGGCACAGCTCCCTGATGGAACGGCCAGTTAAAATCGCTTCCCTGGCAATTCTGGATACGACTTCATAGCCGAGGTGAGGGTTGACGGCCGTAATGATGCCGACGCTTTTCTCAACATAGTCCCTCATTCTTTCTTCATTGGCTTCGATACCTTTTACACAATGCTCTGTAAACGTATTGAACGCATTGTTCATAATGCTGATCGATTGCAGAAGGTTAAAGATCAGGACTGGCTCCATGACGTTCAATTCCAGCTGACCCGCTTCTGAAGCAAGGGAGATCGTGTTGTCGTTCCCGATGACCTGGAAGGCGACCTGATTGATCAGCTCCGGAAGAACAGGGTTTACTTTTCCAGGCATAATGGATGAACCAGGCTGTCTTGCCGGAAGCGAAATTTCGCCAAGGCCCGCTCTTGGACCAGACGCCATCAGACGAAGGTCATTTGCGATTTTGGACATATTGGTCATGCAGATTTTCAGTGCTCCGGAGACTTCTGTATAAGAATCCGTATTCTGAGTGGCGTCTACAAGATGTTCTGCCCCTTTAAATGGCAGGCCGCTGATGTCGGCAATATGCTTCACCACTAAGTCAATGTATTTCGGGATGGCATTCAGTCCGGTTCCAACTGCTGTTGCCCCCATGTTCAATTCATATAAGTGCTGTTTGGATTGCTTAATGCGCTTGATGTCACGTGCAATGACGCGGCTGTAGGCTTCAAATTCCTGGCCAAGCCTGATTGGAACCGCATCCTGCAGATGAGTCCGGCCCATTTTAATCACATGGCTGAATTCCTTTGATTTTTCAAGGAAAACAGAATGCATATTTTCCATTGTCAGGATTAATTGATCCAGCAGATTTAACACTGAGATGTGCATAGCTGTCGGGAAGGCATCATTTGTCGACTGCGACATATTCACATGGGTATTAGGGCTGCAATGAGAGTAGTCGCCCTTTTCGTGGCCCATGATTTCAATCGCACGGTTCGCAAGGATTTCATTAATATTCATATTAATGGACGTTCCGGCACCGCCCTGGATTGGGTCCACAATCACCTGATCATGCCATAATCCTTCAATCATTTCATCGGCTGCCTGTATGATCGGATCTCCGATGCCTGAGTACAGGCGCTTAACTTCCATATTGGCCATGGCCGCTGCCTTTTTCACGATGGCCATTGCCTTGATTAGCTCCGGATGGATCCGGTAGCCTGTAATCGGAAAGTTCTCAACCGCACGAAGCGTCTGAACGCCATAATAGGCATCCTCCGGAACTTCCTTAGAGCCTAGAAAATCTTTTTCAATTCTGTAGCTGTTCTTTGCTGCTAACATGGACTTCTTCTCCTTTATATAAACCTTTCAGATATATATAGGTTTTGTAATGGCTTATCCTTCGTATTCACTATAAGCCTGAAAGGATGAATTGGCAATGGTTATGTCACAATAAAAAAGACCTTTTTCCCGGTATGCCTGAATGCTTGGGAAGCTGGTAATTTCAGTGAATGGAACCGCTTACCTTTAAGTGGGAATTTTCATTGCTTCATATTCGGTTCAGCCGCCCGTCTCCAACCCATTTTTCAGCACATCCGCAAGCCTGTGCAATTCGTCCGGCTGCCGAATATGGTAATGGCGCCCAATCTTCTGCAAATACCCCTTCTCGCAAAACTGCACAAGAACATGCAACAGGTGGCGGTAGGACACCCCCAAAAAGTCACAGACAGTTACATGCTTCTCTTTATAAACATCCCCATCAGCGGTTTGCAGGATGAAATCGGCCAGCCGGTTTTCAAGCGGAAAGGAGAGACCCTGTGAGTACTTTTCAGCCATCTTGGTTGCTTTCACGCTTAGAAACTTGGTGAGCTCCCGGAGAAAGGTGGTGTCTTCAAGCAGCTTTTTGCGGTAATGGTGCAGGGGAATCGCAAAACAGACTGTCTTTGCTGAGGCCTGAATCCCCTTTGTATAATACACCTCATGCAAAAGCTCCATTTCCCCGATATAATCATGGGCATTGATAAAATTAATCAAAGATACCTTCCCATTTTGATACGTCACGTAAATCTTGGCTTTTCCCTCGATGACATAATACAAATAATCCGGCCTCATGCCCTCGCGTATAATCCACTCATCGCGCTTATATTCGCGCACTTCTATAAACTCTTCAATTGGAAAAGAAAATAAATGGGATATAGAATGCTTCTCCACGTAATTCTGTCTTTTTTTCCCTTTGTATGTTTCCATCATCCACCCCAAAATATGAGATATCTCATATTATTGTACGAAGCTTCCTGATATCATGCAAATATCGGAGGGATTTTTATGAAGACACAAAGCTGGATGAGCAGGCAGTTTTTCAGCTTTTTTATGACCTGGGGCATTTTCCTGCCTTATTGGACAGGGTGGATGATCCATATAAAAGGAATGACGGTTTCACAGGCAAGCTTGATCATGAGCTTGGGCCTGGTGGTACGGGGGCTTGCCACACTTTTTGCTTTTCCCTATTTATCAGGAAAATTCAGCAGCAGAACCCTGCTGAACGGAATGGCAGCCGGTACCCTGATCGCCATTCTCTGCTATATTCCGGCTGACTCTTTTGCCAGCCTGCTGGTAGTAACGCTGCTATTGCATTTCTTTTATCCGGCACTGATGCCTGCACTGGATAGTGCTGCGGGCATTCTTGTCCAAAACAAACAATTAAAGGATTATGGAAAAAGCCGCTCCTGGGGATCGATCGGCTTCGTTGTGTCCGGTATGATTCTGACCTTCTTTACAGGTGGGTTCGGAGATAAGGCCATTTTCTGGGCGTTATTACTTGGCATGCTTGTAGTCCTTTGTCTCGGTTTCATGAATACACCTGCAGTACTATCTGAAAAACCGAAACCCGGCCATACCAAAGGAGCCATAAGGAAATTATTCAGCATCAGACACTTCGGCCTTGTGCTCATCATTGTGATTCTGCTGCAGGCAGCGCATGCTTCCTATTACAATTATGGTTATATCTACTTACAGGAGATTCAAGCACCAAAATATTTAATCGGCGCCATTATTAATATAGGCGTGATTGCAGAAATTCTTTTCTTTTTCATTGCGGACCGTACTTTCCGGAAGTTTTCAATCGGTTCATTACTGGCACTGGCAGCATTGGGCTCCACTGCACGCTGGATACTCGTATTTGCCTTCCCGCATGTCATTGTGTTCAGCATTAGCCAGACATTGCATGCCTTCTCATTTGCCATGGCACATTACGCCTTCATGAAATATTTAATTAAATATGTTCCTCATGAACAGGTACCCATTACTCAAGGGGTCTACTCAGCACTCGCCCTCAGCTGGAGCACAGCTCTTTTCACCATTTTCGGCGGGTACCTTTATGAAATGGAACCCCGATATGCGTTTATCGGAATGGTGGTTTGTACTGTACCCGCTTTGGTCCTGGCTCTTCTTTACAGGAAACTTGCCCGTCGGAAGGAAAATGGTGCATGCAAATTGGCAGGTTAAATGGTTCGAGGATGCTGCTTTTTTTCCAGGCTTATCCGGATGAAAAGCAGCCGCTAAAAAATGTGAACCAGCTTCGATTGCATGGACTCCGGCAGCAGCTGAAAGAACAGTCCTTCATACTTAAGGTCAAGCAGGCCTGCAAGCAGCAAAATAATCATCAGGATAAGCACCATTTTTTTCTTAAACATCTGTCCGCCTCCTTTCATAGAAAGAGCTCCCGCAGGAGGAGCTCTTTTGATTAATACGCCAGTTTATATACGATTTCTCCATCAATCACCCGGCCATCCGCTTCAAAGCCGAGTTTTTCATATAGCCCCTTCGCCAAATGGTTCTCAGGCTCAAAGCTCAAATAAACCACCTTATGCTCCTGATCCTGCTTAATCCGCTCAATCAGCTTTTCCATGGCCGCTTTCCCGTACCCTTTCGACTGGTGCTTCGCATCAATCATCAGACGGTAAATCCAGTATTCCTTATCATCGTCATCCATACAGTACATTGTAAAGCCCACTAATACCTCATCATGATAAATAGCTAAGCACTCACACTCCGGAAACGCCTTCGCCTGCGCCAGCGAAAACACATTCGGCGCCACAAATGCCTTTTGCTCTTCTGCCACACGCAAATCAATGACATCAAAAAAATTATGGCGGTCTATTTCTCTAAATTCAATCATATGATCCCCCTTCTCTTTGAAAAGGCAGCTCCCCCGCCCTTTTTCCCGGGACACGCCTGCCATTTCACTATCGAAGTCAAATTCGCTAAATCAGCAGAGAAATCCTCCAAGTGAAGACCAAAAATATATATGAATAACATGATGAAGATGGCAGGGCCTTTTCAAATTTCCTTAAGGAAATCGCGATAATGGCATCAGTTTTGGAATTGATCCAAAACAGCAAAGAAATCACGAATAAATTGATAGAATATTTTCTCCGTGGGCAGCAGCTGGCGTTCACTTGGAATAATGATTCCTACCGCACGGGTAATCTGTGGCATGACAGGCAGCCTAACTGTGGAGCGCGGCAGGCTTTCCACCAATGTAGATTCCGGAATAAGCGTCAGCCCCAGACCTGCTGAGACCAAGCCTTTAATCGTATCAATGTCATCCCCTTCAAATGACACTTTAGGGTAAAAACCAAGCTGACTGCATGCGTTATCGAATAGTTCCCGCAGAACATATCCCTTGGGAAACAAGATAAAGGATTCGTCTTTCAGCTGGTTCAGGTTCAATAGGGGTTTGTCCGCTAAAGGGTGGTCAGCAGGAACCAGAGCGACCATTTTCTCGGTAAATAAAATATCCCCTTTAACCTTTTTCTCTTTCTTAGGGAGAGGGCCAATCAATGCCATATCGATTTCCCCTTCCGCCACTCCGCTGATTAAATCATGATAAGCGCTCTGTTTCAGCTCAAACTTCACATGAGGATAGCGCCCGCGGAAAGCAGATATGATGGAAGGCAGCGTATAAAGTGCCAGACTGCTTGGGAAGCCAAAACGTATTCTGCCATGCTCCGGATCCAGATACTCTTTGACTTGCCGTTTGGCATTATCGATTACCTTTATGGCTTCTTCCATCTGTTCTAAGAATAGTTTGCCGATCGGCGTCAATTTCACGTTCCTGCCTTCACGGATAAATAAACTGACCCCCAGCTCTGATTCAAGGTTGAAAATCTGTCTGCTCACAGCAGATTGCGCCACATGTAAAGCTAAGGCCGCTTCGGTTACATGTTCTCTTTTCGCCACTTCAATAAAGTATTTAATCTGCCTTAGTTCCATGTGTTTTTTTCCTCCCTTCTGCCAATCATCTAATTTCGGCATCAATATTATCTAATTTTCATATTGTTTAGATTGATTTTCAACTATAAAATGAGGGAATCATACAAATTTTGAATAGTTGGAAATTATTGAATTAATTTTTACTTAAAGGGAGGGCCATTGACAGCATGACTGCAATAACAAAAATGAATGAGAAGCGAATACAGGCCGAGGATTACGTTCAGGCGGTATTCGAAACAGTTAAAAAGCGCAATCCTAATGAAGGTGAATTTCATCAGGTCGTTAAAGAAGTGTTTGATTCACTCGTTCCAGTATTTGAGAAAAACCCCGCATACATGGAGCAAAGTATTCTTGAAAGAATCGCGGAACCTGAAAGAGTGGTCACCTTTAGAGTCCCCTGGGTGGATGATCGGGGAAAAGTACAGGTGAATCGCGGCTTCCGGGTTCAATTCAATAGCGCAATCGGTCCCTACAAGGGCGGCTTGCGATTCCATCCTTCTGTAAATGCCAGCATCATCAAATTTCTGGGCTTTGAACAAATTTTCAAAAATGCCCTTACTGGCCTGCCGATTGGAGGAGGAAAAGGCGGAGCCGATTTTGATCCCAAGGGGAAATCTGATGGCGAGATTATGAGATTCACACAAAGCTTCATGCTGGAACTAAGCAGGCATATCGGACCGGATGTAGATGTTCCTGCCGGAGATATCGGAGTCGGCGCCAGGGAAATAGGCTATCTGTTTGGACAGTATAAGAGAATTCGCGGAGGCTATGAAGCTGGAGTCCTGACAGGGAAAGGAATCGGGTATGGCGGAAGCTTAACCCGCACTGAAGCGACAGGCTACGGTATGGTTTACTTTGTACAGGAAATGCTGAAGGAAATAGGCCTTTCCTTTAAAGGAAGCACTGTCGTTGTATCCGGTTCAGGAAATGTCTCTACTTATGCGATTGAAAAAGCGGCACAGTTAGGCGCGAAGGTTGTGGCCTGCAGCGATTCTGACGGCTATATTTATGATCCAAACGGCATCAGCCTTGATACAGTAAAAAGGCTGAAGGAAGTGGAGAGGGAAAGGATCCGGGAATATGTGAAGGAACATCCCCATGCACAATACGTTGAGGGATGCTCCGGCATCTGGTCCATCCCCTGTGACATCGCTCTGCCGTGTGCGACACAAAATGAAATTGATGAGGCAGCAGCAGAAATCCTTGTTGCCAATGGTGTCAAAGCCATTGGTGAAGGAGCAAATATGCCATGCACATCCGGAGCCATCCATGAGTTTCTGAGAAACAGCGTTCTCTTTGGGCCGGCAAAAGCAGCCAATGCAGGCGGTGTTGCCGTTTCCGCATTAGAAATGGCCCAAAACAGCTCAAGAATATCCTGGACATTTGAAGAAGTGGATGAAAAACTGCAGCACATTATGACGAATATATACCGGAGCAGCGTCCAAGCTGCCGATGATTATGGCCACCCAGGCAATCTGGTGGCAGGTGCTAATATCGCAGGATTTATAAAAGTAGCCGATGCCATGATCGCACAGGGAGTTATATAAAAATGAAAAAGGGTGATGCTAGTAAGAAAGCATCATCCTTTTCTATTTAGATACACAGTTATCTTCTTATGGACGGAATAATCTTAATCTCTCCTGCAGGCCTTCTAAAACTTCTTCAGGGATTTCCCTGACATTGATATCCTCACCCAGGAAAAGCAGCCAATTGATTATTTCGGTCAATTCTTCTGAATTATTTACATTGATAAAAGTCTTTAGAATGGCTGTGGTCTGGTAAGGATTTGTATAGGCAATGGAAACCTTAATAGGATGGTATTTTTTGAACTGGGCAATCGCCTGAGGACCGAGTTCAAGGACAAGATTGATAGCCTCATCCTGCATGCTTAGTTTTCCTAAAATATCTTTCCTGCTTACTCTTTTTTTCACAGGATATGGTTTGACATCGATGAGATTATCCACGGGGAAAATTTGTCTCTTTTCTTCCTTTAAGACAAAGGCTTCAACCTTCCAAATGCTTTTTTCACGATAAAGGTACAAAAGATAAATGGGATAAGACTTGATTTCCTCCTCTTCTTTTACGGTAATCAATAAATATCGATCCAAAATAAGATATTCAATAAGTTTTTCCAGCATCGGATGGGGGAGGTCTGACAGATCAAGCAGATCGGGATTATTAGGGTTGGTTCCTTCAAACAGCAGGATTTGATTTAAAAGAACCAGGTCTTCCTGCTGGGCTTCCGATATCAGGCCGAGCAGTTTTTCAGCTAAAGACTGACGGCTTTTTAAATAGGGGAGCTGCAGATTTCTTGTAGCCATAAAGGCGATAAACAGAGCTTTGATCTCATTATCGGTAAAGCGGACAGTGGGCAGGACGGAATTGTTCATGACAAAATAACCCCCATCCCTTCCGACCTCAGCGACAAGCGGCATCCCCATGGCTTCTATTTCACGAATATCCCGAATCGCTGTTGAACGGGAAATGTTAAATTCCCGCATGATTTCAGAGATAGTAAAGTGTGCACGGTTGTTGATATACCGCATCATCACATTGATCCGTTCCACTTTTTTCATTGCTGCCTCCCTAAACAGTATCATTTTTTGAAATGTTTTAACGTTATTATAAACTTATCAAATGGGCAAATCATTTGAAATAATTAAAAAAGGTTGGTTTTGAAAATGGCGAATTATACTCTGGAAGAAAAAGAAAGCTTTACTGTTTTAGGCATTGGAACTGAATTGAAGAGCAATTACACAGATTATGCAGGCATAAATAAGGAGAAAGCTGACTTCTGGCAGGCAGTCAAACAGGATGGAAGGCTGGACAAATTAAAGGCCGTAGCCACAAATGAATACATTTTTGTCGTAAACGAAGCCGTAAATAACAAGATGATGCATTATGCAGGCGTCATGACAGAGGCATCTCTGCCGGAAGCAACGAGATTAATTCAATTTCCTGAAGGAGAATACCTGGTTGTGAAAGGGGAAGCCGGAACATCTGAGGAATTGAGCAATATGCTTACGGGGATTGCCTTTGGTCAAGCACTGCCGGAAGCAACGGATTACGCCTATGTCGGCGGGCCCAATGCCTCGGTTGAAATGGGACAGCGAAACGGAATGGTATTCGGTGAGATGTGGATTCCTGTTGTAAAGAAATAGGGGATATAACAAAAGGGGCCTGACCCTCGGCACTTGCAGTATAGCTGGGGGTCAGGCCCCTTTATTTAAATGGCTGGAAAGCGTATCACAACGGTTGTTCCGTGCCCCAAAGCCGTGTCGAAATGAATGGTCCCTTTATATTTTTCCACTATCTCAAAGCAAATCATCATACCCAGCCCGGTGCCTTTGCTTTTCAGGGAATAAAAGGGCGTTCCGAGTGAGGCAACCTCTGATTCAGTCATCCCTCTGCCCTGGTCGGTAACCTTTATGACAACAAAGTCTTTTTCCCTTGCAGCCGTAACCTGAACGAAATCCCCCAGCTCCGATGCCTCAATCGCATTTTTCATAATATTGATCAGCAATTGTTTAAACTCCAGGCGGTTCACGGCAATATGACAATCATCCGGAACATTTACTTCAATCCGGTTATCATGCAGCAGCCCATACGAATACAGGAGATCCGCCACACTCTGCAGAACAGCCTTGACCTCCACTGATTCAGATGCAATCTCTTTTTTCGGTTTCGCAACAGACAGAAATTGAGAAATCACCTGCTCAGCTGTATTTAATTCATCAACCATCAGCGAAATCTGTCCTTTTCGACTGGAAGAAAAGGAAGGATCCTGTTCAAATAACTGCAGAAAACCCTTCACAACGGTCAGAGGATTCCTGACTTCATGTGCAACCGCAGCCGCCAGCTGGCCCGTTATCTTCAAGCGCCCAGACTGCTGAATTTGTTCATAATAGAGCTGCTGTTTTTTCATCCGTCCATTCGTTAAGAAAAAAATAAAAAAAATAATCACCTGGCTTGCAAAAAAATTAATCACATTTCCTATTAAATCCTGCTGTATATAGGCGTATTGAAGTCCGTGGTCCATAGCCGCAATATAGCCAAACAAAAGCACCGAACCCGCACAATTGAGAATAAGCGAAAAATAAAAAATCCTGGAATCAAAAAACAGGATCGAGAGGGCAGGAATCAAACACAGAAAAATAAAATTCGACCAGGTCTCCGGATATAAAAAGAACAGCGTATAAAAGTAAACAGACGAAACAATCGTGATTATCAATCTATGTACATACGTATGAGCCCGGGGATACAGCAGCAGACAGACCGATAGAATGAGGACCAGCACCAGATTCAGCATATAGCCAGCACCAAAGTCACCCATCCGCGGATTATCCGCCACCAGCCCCAGGACCATAATGGTAATCACAATAAACGCCACAATATGATAGATTTTTTTATTGGATTTATTATTAAACTCTTTCATACATGCCCCTTTGGTTATCTATATCGTACCTATTAAAATATATCATGATTTGGGCTGTTATGGGAAAATAGGATTAATTTGTATTTCATTAAACATAAGGGTGAAACTGCAGCAAAATGAGGGATTATCAAAAGAAGGAAATTAATGTTTTTATCCCGAATAGGTACAAAAATGCTGCTTATTATAAGGGTCCAAGTGTTATCAATTTAATAATGAGGTGATAAATCAATGGAACAATATTTATATAAATTAAGATTAAAAGCACATTTTTTAGAAAGGGAAAGCTGGACGCAAACGGAAGAAGAGATTATCAGCCGCCACTTCTTAAAACTCAAAGAAAATACTGAAGAGGGAAAAGTAATATTGGCAGGACGAACACTGAATGACGATGATACCGGATTTGGAATTGTTATCTTTGAAGCTGAAAATAAAAAGAGTGCTGAACAATTCATGAGAGCTGACCCCGCTATTTCTGAGGGCATGATGGAAGGGGAATTATTCCCTTATCGAGTAGCATTGATGCGGGAAGGAAAGTCGAGGTAAGGGTTTATCTTTCTCTGCAATTTTATAACCAAAATTGAGGAATATAAGCTGGAAAAAAACGCACCCATCACTCAAGATGATTTCTCTTTGGCAGATTATGATGAATTTTAATAAACAGCTAAAAGGTGCCTGCCCCCTAAAGCAACAGTATAGTTGGGGACGGCACCTGTCCAATATCACTTGTGGAGTTTCTCTTTGGAATTCTTTATCCTGAATTGCAAAATTACAGCGACCAGCAAAGTTATCCATTGCAGGGTGTATAATATTATAGAATAGTTGGATTTTATAAAATATGCTGTTACAGAAAATATACCGGAAAAGAAGATAAGTAATACAACCATAATGGATATAGTATTGTGTTTGTTTTTATTCTTATAAAGTAAGAAAACTATTATTACACTGAATAACAAAGCATTCATAATGAATATCTTTTCCACAATTAGTTATCCTCCCTAATCCAGGTTTAAGTATTTCTGTGAATCATACCTCTTCTTTTATTTGTAATCATTCCTGGGACCTGCATCCATTACAACTTCTACCATATTGGAAGGCCCCATTCTGAGTTTAGGTCTATACTCAGAATCCGGTGAACTGTACAGCTCCAATGGACTTATGATTACTCCATCTGGCGTATTATGGAGGATTCCGGGCACACAGGTATAAATGCGGTCATCATTGTTGGCATTTTTAGCTGAGATCGTAACGGAGGTGCCGCTGTGATTATCTATACTCATGGACACTTTGTATCTGTAGAAAGAACCCGTTCCATTAGACTGAGCAGAGTAAACGACTGGCACCACTGCCAGGATATCATTATTCAGTCTCAATTTAATTACTTCTGTCTTCGTTGAACTATAATTTCTTCTTACATCCCCCATATGTTCAACTGCTCCGTTTGCGTAACTTCTAAGTGGAGGTGTGCCGCCTGCACCAAACATGGCGACATCGATCTGCCTGCCATCCTTTGTATAAACCAGAGCATAGATATCATAATCTGTTCCCGTTTTCCAGGATACCGTGGCGGTAATCTGTGGCGTTTTTTCAATGATCACCGGCTTTTGACCTTTGTCGAGACTGATTGTGCCCTTCACCTTTTCAAGGGTGACCGTGTTTTGGAATTGTTTGTTTTCGACAGCAGCAGGCTGAACGGTCTTTGTTTCAGCAGGCATATTTTCCTCAGTGGAATCCACTTCCACACCGTAATTTTTACATAACCCTTCAAGCCCGGACTCAAATCCGCGCCAGATTGATTTTGCCTTGATCTGACCATTCCTAACATATAATTCTAAAACCACAATCCCATTTTCCTTTGTAAAACTCGATGGCGTTAATTCGATGGTCGTATGACCTGTACATATCTCGGCTTTTAAATTCTTTACATTCGAGAACCCCATGTGATGATCCTCTGTCAGAGTAATCGCTATTTTATGAATGCCTGCAGGGAGTTTACTCATATCAAATTGAATAGTATGTACTTTCCTGGTTCCTTTAGTTTCATCCGGCAATAGCCCTGCTGCACCGGAAGGGCTATTTGGCTGATTATAAAAAATAATCCCGCTGTCTCCTTGTACCTTATCTGAATCTGTTAAAAGGAAAGCAGTTAAGGAAATATCGATCAAATGAGACATATCATAGCTAACGGTCACATAACCTTTTGGGGAACTTAATACTGTATTTCCCCCCATTTGCAGCAATGAATTCATTTAAACCACTCCTGTTACTCTATTTAAAATCTGCAGATTTTTTATATTAAAATTATAATCTCACTGTGAATTATACCATTTTATTGAAACCATATAGGTGAAAACTACTGCAAATTAAAAAGCAGCCACCATATAGCAGCTGCTTCGAAGAGGGTACCCGGCACCTGTGCCCCTGCGTTTCCCTTTTTATAGTTTCGGATACACCACAGTCCCATCTTCTTCAATGATTGGCATGGCTCCCCACTTCCCCAATTCATGTGGGACCACATTCGAATTCCCGTTGGAGTCAGGAATGAGATGGCGCACATCCCATCCATTTGCCTTCAGCCAGTTGCTGATGAGCAGGCGGTGGCATCTTGCCGGATGATATTCTGAACACATATAGACGAGCGTCGTTTCTGCGGCCTGTTCCTTGAGCTGCTCCAAAGCATACTGAAAATCATCCGTCAGTGTATAATCCGCATAATTGTGAAACGAGCGGTTATTCCATCCTTCGTTCAATTGCTCCCCTACCTGGCCAGATATTCTCCTTCTCCCGCCAAGACCGGGGAAATGGCGATAATGAATCCCCGCTTCTTTCAGCCACTGGATCATGTTTTCTTTTTTAAAGTGTGAACTTCTGCGGCTTGCAGGAAATGCCCGGACATCTGCCACAAAGTTAATTTCAGCTGCTCCCAGCAGCTTTAAAAACTGTTCGATCGAATGGTTATAATGTCCAATCGTATAGACTTTCATGATCATCTTCCCCTTAAAACAAAGACTATGTTGTTCAGGTTGCTGCTTCAGCCATATTTCTTCTGATGCTCTTTTTTTCGCTTAAGATAATCCTGATCCTCTCGCGCGAGCTTCCATTTCTCCATAAAGATGGACGCCGATTCTGCCTTCACCGGATCATTCTGTCTTTCATTTACCTTGCCATCCTCATCATATTTCTTCCCGCCTTTGTAATTCGTATACCTGCGGGCTCTTGTATATCCCATCTGCAGAAATTTCCTTGCCATATCCATCCCGACAAAATCTTCTTTCTCCTTATAATCGAGAAACATTTGATAGATCTTATCCGATGACTCCTCAGCAATTTCCGGAGTCTTAAATCGCCAATGCTTCAGGATCTTGCTCTTATAAGGCTCTACCAGCAGCACACCCTGTTCTCCCCTGCCAACCCTATACAGCTCAGGATTCTTGCGAAAATCTATTGTGTCAAAATCCAAATCGTAATCGAAGGCCATATCTGTCATCCTTTTTATATTGGGTTTACCCTTGGCGGGCTTTTTGTATGCAAGGGTCCTACGATATATTGAAAGCTGGTTAATTGTTAATATAAAAAGCACTTGTTGCTAAATGCAATCAAGTGCTTAATAAAAATTTAAGGAGTAAAGAGTCCTTTTTCAAAAAGGAACAAAAAAACAACCCCGGAGGATTGCTGAATGACACTTTCATCAAGTGCCCATTTTCTTATGAAACAAATAAACTAATGTCCAGAGTGCAAGAAATAATGACCCTTACTGAATGTGGTCCCATTCTCTAAAATTATAACAAACTACAATCATTAGAAAATTGGATAACAATCCAGCGTATACCAATGATCGTATAAAGACGGGGTTAAACAAGCAAATACACTAAAAGATTTTGCACCAGATGACAGTGCCTTATTTACTATCTCATCTACCTGATTCCGACTTTCAGCTGTAAAGGATAGAATTGCTTCGGCAGATGTATTAGTATCTACAACTCCCTTCTTACTAAATCCTTTGAATCGTTCTTCAATCCACTTTCGTTTAAGTTAGGGATAAACCAGACCCAAGCCCAATTTACTCCTATCTATTTAAGAAATGCGTTTTTCCGCTTTTTTTATTTTCCCCCACGGTTTTAAATAAGAAATTACAACTAAAAAGATAATGAAAACAAATGAGATTACAATACCGATAAATAACATTTCACGACTATGGAGGTATAAAGGATTTTTTAAAGGATGGATACTGTTAACGAAAATATCTCCTGCCTTATCGTGAATCCATACACGCATATACATCGAACCAAACAAAATGGTTATAAAAGTAACACCAAGTTTAGCCATAATCCAATAGTACTTTGTTACCCCCCAATGTGTACGTACAGCTAACCAAATTCCAGTAAAGAAGGAGCCGAGTCCACCTGGAATTATTAAAAACCAGTCAAAAAACCCAATAAACAAATGTGCTGCATAAATATGTTCTCTCTCAGTAATAAAATTAGTTGAAATGGCTAATAATGTTATCCCCAGCGAGCCTCCTATAAAAATAACCACAAAGAAAATATGTGATATTAACCACCAATTTTTTTGTTTTATATTTAACTTATTACTCTTCTTTTTTCCTATCCAAATTGGAATGAATATCAGCAATATAAGCATTAATGATGTTCCTAAAAATATACCTGCATCTTTACTCACTTTTAACATCCTCTCATGAATATTGAAATTTTATCCCTATCTTTACTATTGAATCCTCAAAAAATAATGTGATAACTGAACACTAAAATTTTAGATATAATAAGTTAATGAAATGCTGTTTAATTATGATAAAAGTTAAATGTAAATTATTTTATCTCGCGAGATAAGATAATTATAATTGGAGGTAGAAAAAATGTCAACAAACGAAACATTAAGAAAAAAGTTACTCAATACTCTAAATGATGAATTACGAAATAATAGTTCAGCCACCATTATGTTTCATCAGTCAATTGCTACCAAGTTAGGACTTAACCCAACTGATCATAAATGTTTAGAAGTTATTTTCAAGAATCAACCAATAACAGCTGGCGAACTTGCTGAGATAACGGGATTAACGACGGGGACTATTACTGGCGTAATAAATAGGCTTGAAGGAGCAGGATATGCTTTCCGTGATAATGATCCTCAGGACAAAAGGCGTGTGATTATCAGCGTAAACCAAGAAAAAGCAGAGAAAGAAATAGTTCCTCTTTTCAGTTCCTTTGGTGAAGAAATTCATAAAATATTATCTCAATATACTGTTGAGGAACTTCAGTTAATTCTTGGCTTTATAAAAAATAGCAACCAGATACTACTCGAAATGATAGAGCGTTTCTCAAAAACAAATTAATCACTCCATACTTCATGGAAAAAGGGGCCTGACCCTCAGCCCTTTAATGCGGTAATATAGTTGGGGTCAGGCACCTGTTTTTTGTAGTTATTACTAATGGTACGATTACACGTAACCTATCTAAGAGAGAAAAAAGTAAAAAGAGGGTTATCCCCGCTTCACTCACTGCAAAAGATGCATGGGGAAAAACTTCTGTTGCAGACCGCTCACAAATTTTAAATAAAATTGCCGATCGTATCGAAGAGAACTTAGAGATGATTGCAGTTGCAGAGACTTGGGACAACGGTAAAGCAGTACGTGAAACATTAAATGCTGATATTCCTTTAGTAGTGGATCACTTCCGTTATTTCGCAGGCGTTATCCGCGGACAAGAAGGCGGCATTAGTGAAATCAATGAAGATACAGTAGCTTATCATTATCATGAGCCACTGGGTGTAGTTGGCCAAATTATTCCTTGGAACTTCCCTATTTTAATGGCAGCATGGAAAATTGCTCCAGCTTTAGCTGCAGGTAACTGTATCGTTTTAAAACCGGCTGAGCAAACACCAGCTTCTATCTTTGTATTAATTGAGCTTATTCAGGATCTTTTGCCAAAAGGTGTTTTAAACATCGTTCAAGGTACTGGTTTAGAAGTAGGGAAACCACTTGCTACAAACCCTCGTATCGCTAAAATTGCGTTTACTGGTTCTACAGGTGTGGGCCGTTCTATTATGCAATATGCTACAGAAAATATTATTCCAGTAACGTTAGAGCTTGGTGGCAAATCACCAAACATCTTCTTCCCTGACGTAATGGATGCAGATGATGAATACCTGGATAAAGCTGTTGAAGGCTTCGTCTTATTCGCTCTTAACTCAGGTGAAGTTTGTACATGCCCTTCACGTGCATTAATCCATGAATCCATTTACGAAAAATTCATGGAAAAAGTAATCGAACGCGTGAAAGCCATTAAAATTGGCAACCCATTAGATACAGAAACAATGATGGGTGCACAAGCATCCAGTCAACAATTAGACAAAATCCTTTCTTATATCGAGATTGGTAAAGAAGAAGGCGCTGAATTATTAATTGGAGGCTACCAAAATAAGCTGGAAGGTGACCTTGAAGAAGGTTACTATGTAGCACCAACTGTGTTCAAAGGTGAAAACAAAATGCGTATCTTCCAAGAAGAAATCTTTGGGCCGGTATTATCTGTCACTACGTTCAAAGATTTTGATGAAGCAATCGAAATCGCTAACGATACATTATACGGCTTAGGTGCTGGCGTTTGGTCTCGCAGCGGCGAAACGGCATACCGTGCTGGACGTGCAATCGAAGCTGGTCGCGTATGGACAAATACATACCACCAATACCCTGCACACGCTGCATTCGGCGGTTACAAACAATCAGGGATCGGCCGTGAAAACCACGCAATGATGCTTGGTCACTATCAGCAGACAAAATGTATCTTAGTTGGTTACAATAAAGGATCAATGGGCTTCTTCTAAAATGAAGAAAGTCATTGCGACAGAATCAGCACAAGCATTAATAAAGCAATTGCAGGCTCAACACGGCCATCTCGTATTTATCCATTCAGAAGGATGCTGTGATGGAACTTCACCAATCTGTATGACAGCAGGTGACTTTTATCTTGGCAGCCAGGATAAACAAATAGGTGAAGTGATGGATGTGCCCTACTATATGCATAACTCAAACTTTGCCTATTGGGAGCACATGCAAATTGTCATTGATGTAATAGACGGGATAGGCAATTCTTTTTCACTAGAAAGCTTGAAAGATAAATCCTTCGTCATCCGTTCTAACAAATTGATTGCTGAATAATAAAGAAACACCTTTCGCTCATAATTTAAGCGAGAGGTGTTTTTTTATGAATGTATTTAAACTGAGTTTTTGCGGTAGAATGATTTTTCTGGACCGTGCTTACCTGTCCTTAAGTAAATCGCTGTTTTCGTAAAGATTGTGGTTTTTGAGTAAATTTTGTTATTTCGCATATTCTGTTAGAATAGTAATGTAGTGCAAATAATAAAAATGATAAATCATTTTTGTCTCAAAATAAGTAATAGATGGTGAAATTATGAGTAATCCTTCTTGGATAAAAGGTCTTATTTTCGGTGCTGTATTTTCATTTGTTACTGCACTGTTATTTATGCTAATAGGACAAGTGTGGGCAGGTGGTGTAACCTCGTTTTGGGGTGAAAGTTGGTTGTATTTCTCAGTAATAATTCCTTTTGCGATTACTTTTGCAGTTTTAGGTGGATATTTCCACAATAGAAGAGAATTATCAAACAAAAAATTATGGCTTATAAGCCTTATATGTGCGTTTCTTGTAACCTTATACAGTGGAACTATTGGTGCTATTTTTGGCGAAACTATTGATAGAGGTGGCATGGAAACGCTAAACATCGATGGCACATTAGTCTGGGGCACAATCTATGCTTTTATTTTACTTCCCCTCACTACGCCATTTGCAAGATTACTGATAGGAATTTTTTACAAATATATTAGAAGATAATCAATAAAACGCTGACAACATTGACCTCTTAATAAACGCATTAAAGAGTTCTATTTGCTCTTCTTTTGTAAGTTCATTCGCTTCTTCATATACATCTAACCACATATCCGAACGCCTTCTTAAACTGCATTATATCAACCTTTTTATAACATGGTCAAGAAAGCAACAATCTATACGAAAACAGCGAAAGGTTAGTAAAATCTTCTTTGGTTTGGCAGTAAAAGAGATAATAAAACAGAAGCTAGTAAAGAATGGACAAAAGTGTCCGATTAGTAATGATTAATTTTATTGAGAAGCAAGAGAACCGTCCCCACGTTTCCCTCAAATGTAGATAATGATTAAAAATAAATTTTGTGATATAAATCACAATGTACAATAATTTTTAATGCTACATTATTAATGAGGTTAGATAATAATCACCTAAAAAAGACGATTTTTCTCTTTAATATTTTCATAAAGAGAGATCGCATAAAGGAGAGTTAGAAATGTCAGTAGATAAATTGTCAGAATTAATTAGTCCTGAAGCTGTCATTAACTTTGAAACTGGTCCAATTAAAGCAAGCACTTTGGATTCAATTATCAATCTTTTACCATTTGAAATGGGTTTTTGCGACGCTAACGATATTTTCCGGTGGTATTCTAATAATCCAAACCGCGTCCATGGTCGTCGTAAAGAAGCAATTGGTCGCCCTGTGCTTGAGCTTCACCCAAAAGTGGCTCACCACGTTGAAAAGTTGTTGAATGATTTCCGTTCAGGAGCACGCGACGAATGGGAATTTTGGTTTCCAAAACGCTCCGGCGAAGAGACTGGACAGATCTACCAAAAATTCATGGCGGTACGTGATGAAAATGGAAAATACCTTGGCTGTATGGATGTAACCGTTAATTTGGACCTTTTCACAGGAAAAGAAGGTAAGAATACCCCTGAAACTATTGAAGAATTTATAGCTGTTAAGCCAGAATAAAATATATTTTCAATTTGAAAAGCCGCTGAAAAACACACTGAATTCACCAATTCAATGTGTTTTTCTTTGTATAGAGGAATCCTGCGCTAATCTAAAAAGGGGCCTGACCCTCAGCCCTTTAAAGCGGTAGTATAGTTGGGGTCAGGCACCTGTTTTCCGTTCTCCTCATGACCGTCACAAGTTCCAAGTTTTCCTCCTTTGGAAAAGTTTTTAAACCACTTTCACCGATTATTGGCTTCCCTTTATTTAAATATGATTTTGTGATTCACTTGAAATATATTAGTATTTAATATGACAATCGTATTTGAAGGATGTGTTAACTTGCGTATTAATAAATATATTAGTGAAGCCGGAAAAGCTTCTAGACGAGGTGCGGATAAATTAGTAGCCGATGGAAGGGTTACAATTAACGGGAAGCGTGCCGATATAGGCACCCAGGTTGAGCCTGGAGATGACGTTAAAGTAGATGGAAATCCAGTCCGGGTAGCGAGGAATAATGTCTATATTGCTTTAAATAAACCTGTAGGCATTACAAGCACAACAGAAAAAGGTGTCAAAGGAAATATCGTTGACTTGGTCAACCACCCATTAAGAATATTTAATATTGGGCGTCTGGATAAAGACTCGGAAGGCCTGATACTTCTTACGAACGATGGCGACATCGTTAACGAAATCCTGCGCTCTGAAAATAAGCATGAAAAGGAATATATCGTTTCAGTAGACAAACCGATTACTCCTGAATTTTTGAAGAAGATGTCAGAGGGTGTCAAAATATTGGGCACAACAACACTTCCATGTAAACTGGTTCAATTATCCAAATTTGATTTCCAAATCATCCTGACCCAGGGCCTAAATCGCCAAATTCGCCGTATGTGCGCTGAATTAGGATATGAAGTTTACCGATTGCAAAGAACACGAATCATGAATATTCATTTAGGCAACCTTCCTCCTGGACAATGGAGGGATTTATCCAAGAAAGAGCGCACTCAATTATTTAGAGATTTAAATTATGAGCCTAAAGAATGGTAAATACGATGGATTGAAAAATTTATGTAGATATCTTGAGTATGCAGCTGTAGTAAAGGAAGTGGAAAGGCTTTCGGTTTGTAAGTAAGTGCTAAAAAAGAGTCAGCACCCGCTGAGTAACAAAGGGGGTGCTGACTTTTTATGTTGGCAGAACGGGGGCGGTTTACCTTTTTATATTGATTAACTTACAATAGTTGAAAAGGTGCTGTATTTTTTACTTGTGGTATGGTTCTTTTTAGATTACCTAATTTAAAAAAATTTATGTCTTTTGGGGTTTTTACCCAAAACTGCAATCTTACGAAAACAACCTTTTAAAATAAAAGCCGATTTGTCCAGCATTTTTCAAGTATAATGAACCATATTCAGAATGCATATAATATGTCCTGGAGAGGATTCTATACATATGAATAAAAAACCAAAAATGAGGTTGAAAAATGAATAAAAGAAGTTTTGCGGATTATCATGTAAGTGAAGAAATAAAAAGAGCACTAGCTGTGTTAAAATACGAAACTCCAACAGAAGTTCAAAGTAAAGTCATTCCATTAGTAATGGAAAATCAAGATCTTGTCGTAAAAGCTCAAACAGGAAGTGGCAAGACTGCGTCCTTTGGTATTCCTGTTTCCGATATGATTGACTGGGAGGAAAAAAAACCACAGGTCTTAATTCTTACCCCAACTAGGGAGCTTGCGGTTCAAGTCCGAGACGATATTACAAATATCGGAAGGTTTAAACGCATTAAAGCAGTGGCCATCTATGGAAAGGAACCTTTTACGAAACAAAAGGATGAATTGAAACAAAAAACTCATGTAGTCGTTGGTACGCCTGGACGGGTCATGGACCATATTGAACGAGAAACCCTAGTTTTGGATCAAATAAAGTATCTTATCATAGATGAAGCTGATGAGATGCTTAATAGAGGTTTCATCGATGAAGTGGAAACCATCATTAAAGAGGTTCCTTCAACCCGAGTAACAATGGTTTTTTCTGCTACCATGCCTAACGATATTGAAAGTCTTTGCCATAAATATATGAAAGATCCTATTCATATTGAGATTGAATCAACTGGGGTAACCGCCGATACCATTGAACATTTTCTAATTGAAGTGAGAGAAGAAGAAAAGGTTTCACTCCTAAAAGACATCACGGTTGTAGAAAATCCAGACAGCTGCCTAATTTTCTGCCGAACCAAGGAACACGTAGATACTGTATATAGTGAACTGGATAAAATCGGATATACCTGTGAGAGGCTCCATGGAGGACTAGAACAAGAAGACCGGTTTGCTGTTATGGAAGGTTTCAAATCGGGGAACTTCCGTTATCTGGTGGCCACCGATGTAGCTGCAAGAGGTATTGATATTGATAATGTGAATCTTGTCATCAACTATGACGTTCCTATGGAAAAAGAGAGCTATGTGCACAGAACTGGAAGAACCGGCCGTGCTGGAAATAAAGGAAAGGCCATTACGTTTTCGACACCTTTTGAAGGAAAGTTCATTAAAGCAATTGAAAAATACATCGGCTTTGAGATACCTACTATAGAAGCTCCTAGCCATCAGAAAGTGGCTGCTGGAAAAGCTGCTTTCGAAGAAAAACTTAGCAGCAGACGAGTAATAAGAAATAATAAAACAGCCCGAATCAATCAAGATATTATGAAACTCCATTTTAACGGTGGTAAAAAGAAGAAAATTCGTGCTATTGATTTTGTTGGAACAATCGCAAAAATCTCTGGAGTCAACGCAGATGATATCGGCATCATAACCATCCAGGATCATATGTCATATGTTGATATTCTGAATGGAAAAGGCTCACTAGTTTTACAAGCCATGGAGAATGCGACTATCAAAGGAAAAAAGCTAAAGGTGAGCAAAGCAATTAAATAAAAGATTTTATAGAAAAACCTTATATCCCCCTCACTCTAAAAAGATGAGGGGGATATTTGCTTCCATTAGAATTAAAAGTCCACAGAAAGACTTTAATGACATTAAACAATTTATGATAAAAAGGAGACTGACCCTCAGCCCTTTAATGCGGTAGTATAGTTGGGGCCAGGCACCTGTTTCATAATCTTTATCTGTATTATAAAGTAACTCTTCAAGAAAAATAATATCTTTTTTCTCCATAAATACTCCCCTTACCCTATTTCCACATACAATTATTTTTCCAACTGTTTAAGCTTTCTTTCCCAAAGTTCTACTGTTGCACCTTGGCTTGGATACAAAGGTAAATCCTTCTCCTGTAAATTCCGTAGTTTACTTTGTAACTCATATACTTGATTTTGTAAATCATCAACGCTTTGATTAATATCCATTCTGTTTAATGCTCTTTCAACTACTTCATTATAAACAGAGCGAATGGGATTGAATTCCTGGCGGATAATCCAGGATTCAGTAACTGCAAGTAAAAAGTACCTGACCCTCTACACTCTAGCGTTAGTGTAGTTGGGGTCAGGCACCATTTTTTGAAAACAGTCTATTCAGCACTGGGTAGTCCATCACAAAAAAACCTGAAAGGCATTTAGCCAATCAGGTTCAATAATTGTACATATATTTTTCGATTTATATAAACTTTGAACTTTAAAGTTATTCTAGTTATATTTATTATTCCATATCAATATAATATTTGTCGTCCTCCATTACCTTCCTTAAAAATTCTTCTAAAGAATCAGCTATTTTTATTTCGTCATAATAAATAGAATTATTTTTTTCTTGGTTCAAGTCAATTAGTAACAATGCACTTTCATTTGCTTCAAAAAAAATTAATTTATCCTCTTCAAGCTCTTCATATACTTCTATATCGGGATAATATTCAAAATCATTAACTTTTAATCTGGCATCTCTTATAGAATTAGGTCCCATAATCCGATTGATATTATATTCAGATTTTCTAAGAAAACCATAACCAACTTCTAAAAGGAATTCTCTTAAATCATAAGGTAGTTTTAGCCCCAAGGTTGACTCAACTTCTTCAATTTCTTTTTCACTTACAGGGAAAAATTGATTACCAACCTGATTTTTAATAAAATCAAATCTCATAAATTACTTTCCTCCTTTAAATAATTTAAAAAGGGGCCTGACCCTCAGCCCTTTAAAGCGGTAGTATAGTTGGGGTCAGGCACCTGTTTTCTAGGATCGATTCTCTTATAATCGATATCAATCCTTTGAAAAACCCGCCGGCTAATATCTCTTTCTTCTCCATTAACCTTCGTTGTTCCAGTATATTCCACAGATTTATAGTTTTTATAATATTTACCCGTACCCTTAACTCCAAACACACCATCAGTCACCGTCTTAATCTTCGTCAACGGATCAAAAAGAACATTATACGGCACCGGCCCCTGAACCAGTCCTCCAGCCACTGCCGGTGTCTGAACCGGTGTATAAATCGGAAGTGCCTTCTCTCCTTTACCAGCCTGGCGAACCGTCTTAGCAATGGTTCCAGCTTTCCCAATCCCCTTATCACCAAGAATACCAATTCCCACGGAAGTCAGCCCATAGGTAAAGAAGGCTGTCCGGCTCTTGGCGTCACCATTTACAACATCCCGCTCCCATGCGCTGGTGACAGCTGACCATATATATTTCGGCATATCCAGAGCCTGGCTCACTTTTCCTATCGGGTCATTTATAATTCCCAAATAAAATTCCTGGTGATTCCTTTGATTTTCGAGCAGCTGGTCACGGTTAAACAGCAACTCACTTCCCAAAAACAGTGGACTAAATGGGCCCATGATGGTTCTCCCCAGCTCATAGGTTGACTTCAGCCCGTCCCATGTATCCCCTACGGCTTTGGATGCCCCTCCAATAGCTCCTTCAGCTATATCCTGAAGAATACCTTGCCCGCTTTCTGGATTGGGATTCGATATTTCCTCGTGGAATTCCTTCCAGTTGAGAGATTTAGGCTGGTATTGCTTCATAAAAAGGGCCTAGACCCTAGATCCTCAGCCCTTTAATGCAGTAGTAGAGTTGAGGTCAGGCACATGTAAATCCGACATCCCGCTCTCAGGCACTACAAAACAGCACCTCTCTATAATTTTAGAGGGTGCTGTTATTTATTTGCGTATAATTTCTTTAACTTAATGGTAGTAATGCTAAGCCCAGGCATATGTGTAAGTATTATTACATGTTCTCATTACAATTTAGTCTTTTAGTAAATCTTCATCTAAAAATAATTCGATATCATCTAAATTTACATTTTGCTCTCTCTGATGCGGTGTAAATTTTAGAATGAATTCTTCAAAAGAATTTGCTATGAGATAAACATATTCTTTTCCATCTTTAGAAGCTTCTCCTTCATGATGCCAATAGTAAATTTTACCTTTATATTGACCTTTTATCCCTATACACAATAAATCTCCCCCACCTGCATCTGCAATAGGCATCAATACTTTCCCTAAAACATCTTTATAGGTTTTAATAACCGATTCAATATTATAGTTATCATCTGTAATACCATAAAAACCACCAATGGAATCAAAACCATCCTTGTGAGTGACGGGCGTAATTTCAATTGGCTTATACATTATATTATCTTTTATAAAACTTCCTCCATATTCAAGTAAAAACTCTTTATAATCTGATGGTAAATCTACACCATAGACATTTTCAATCATATGAATAGATTTATAGGCATCTTTCTTTTGGGAAACTACTATTTCTGTGTC
Organism: Bacillus sp. 7894-2; assembly: GCF_002272225.1. Classification (NCBI taxonomy): domain Bacteria; kingdom Bacillati; phylum Bacillota; class Bacilli; order Caryophanales; family Bacillaceae; genus Bacillus; species Bacillus sp. 7894-2. The sequence continues at coordinate 14,350 of NZ_NPDG01000127.1, read as the reverse complement.
TATTATTTTAGTTAGTGCGCTCTTTAATTTTTGATTCATTTTTATTATCCTCCTCTTAAATCAGACGCTGAACCAATATGAGGTATATTTCCATGCAAATCTGTTGGGATTAATTCAATTTCAGTAGTACTTTTATGATGAGGGGTTAATCCTTTTTCTTTTAACCAAACCTTTGCCTGATTCATTGATTTATATCCTTTCAATTGCATTATTTTTTCATAAACCAAATTAAAGTCATTTTTTGACCCATCTAACATACCTTCTTTAAACTTTATGGATCCTTTACTCCATGGCGTGAAATTAGGTCTGCCATCAAGGAATTCTACACCCTCACCATTAGTTACCTTATTAACTTCTGGCTTATCTGAATACCATATTCCATTTCCAGGTTCTCCTACCCATTTTCCATTTGTTCTAGGCACCCTTGTTTTGGGCTTACCTAAACCCTTAACTCCAAACGCTTTCTCAGTCAACATCTTAATCTTCGTCAACGGATCATTAATAACATTATAAGGCACAGGTCCCCCGGTCAGTCCACTACCTGCCATGGCTGGTGTCTGAACCGGCGTGTAAATCGGAAGTGCCTTCTCTCCTTTACCAGCCTGACGAAACGTCTTGGCAACGGCTCCAGCTTTTCCAATTCCCTTATCCCCAAGAATGCCGATTCCAAGGGAAGTCAGACCATAGGTAAAGAAGGCTGTCCGGCTCTTGGCGTCCCCATTTACAACATCCCGCTCCCATGCGCTGGTGACAGCTGACCATATATATTTCGGCACATCCAAAGCCTGGCTCACTTTTCCTATAGGGTCATTTATAATGCCCAAATAAAATTCCTGGTGCTTCCTCTGGTTTTCGAGCAGCTGCTCACGGTTAAACAGCAATTCACTGCCCAAAAACAGCGGACTAAATGGGCCCATGATGGTTCTGCCCAGCTCATACGTCGACTTCAGTCCATCCCATGTATCCCCTACGGCTTTGGATGCCCCTTCAATAGCTCCTTCAGCTATATCCTGAAGAATACTTTGCCCGCTTTCTGGATTGGGATTCAATATCTCCTCGTGGAAATCCTTCCAGTTGAGAGATTTAGGCTGGTATTGAGCCAGAGATAAGCTGCCGCTTTGGAACATGCCCGCGATTTTTCGTATGTACTGGTTCATGTGGGATAGATCTTGCAGGAGAGGGTCCAGTGCAGCTGTTTCCCGATGGTCGAAGTCCTCCAATTTCTCAGCGGTCTCGCGGCTTGAGTCCTCGGCACTCTTTGTTGCCTGGATAAAGCGGCCATCCTCCAGCCGCGGAAGCGCAACAATATCGCTCACAGACTTCATGATGTTATTCGCTTCCTGTGTGAGATCCGCAGTGATCTGAAGAGTGTTTCTCAGCCCTTGTTTGAGCTCATGCTCCAGAAATTCCTGGCGGATAAAGCCTGATGGAGAGGGTTCAAGAGCTTTCAATGAACCTATGAAACTTTTTAAATAGGATTGATACTCGTCAATCCAGGATTCTAGGAATTGCAGGAACGGCTGGTGGCATTCCTGGTAAAACGCACGTATGGCCCTGCCGCCTTTCCCTTTAAAAGCCTCTTCAATAGATACCAGCTCCTGGATGGATACCTGAACTTGACTTATCTGATCTTTAAGGATTGATAATTGATTGCTCGTCTCGTCGATTCCTGCAAGCAAGGAATCTGCTTCTAAAACCTTCAACAGAATCAGCTCCGCATTATAAATTCCATTTTCTTCTATTTTCATCTTAATGGACTCTGGCATTTAATTGAATAGGAACTTTGGCATAAAATAGTGTAAAAAGTGCTTTTAAAAGAGGCTTCTTTCACCGCTCATTAGAGCCAAAATGATAAAATAGTAAATGTAATAATATGGTGTCCGGAGGTTCTTTTATGAAAAAAATGATAGAGAAAATCACACAGTTTCGGGATGAGAGAGGCTGGCTGCCTTATCATAATGAGAAGGATTTGGCTATTTCCATTTCTCTTGAAGCAAATGAGCTTCTTGAAAACTTTCAGTGGAAAAGCAGTGAAGAGGCATTGGAGTCATCAGCAGAGAATATTAAAGAAGAGATGGCAGATGTCCTTATCTATCTGCTGCAGCTGGCCGATAAAATGGATATAGACTTAGAAGAAGAAGTTTTTAAAAAGATGGAGAAAAACGCAATAAAGTACCCAATCAATATATGAATATAAGGAGCAGGCTATGATCATATATGAAGCTACCAAAACAGAATTCATATCCGATGTAATTAATGAACTGCTGGTTGAACGCCTTTACCAATCTTACCAGGAGAAAGTGGGACGTACATCAAAGCAGGAGATTGTCTCATGGGAGAATTCTCTGCAGAGAATGTGCAATGTCATGCAGGACCAGGAGATCCCTCATGATGCCAGTGTGGCCATTGAGTTTAAAATTCCTAATACATCAAAGAGAGTAGACTTCATTGTGGCCGGCAGCAATGGGGAACATGATCATGTCGTCATTGTTGAGCTTAAACAATGGTCAGAGGTTGAGAAAATTACCTCACAGGATGGTGTCGTGAAGACATTCGTTGGGGGAAGATTAAATACTTTGCCTCACCCGTCCTATCAGGCCTGGTCCTATGCAGCACTCATTAATGATTTCAACGAAAATGTCCAGGAAAAGCAAATACAGCTGGAACCGTGCGCTTATTTGCATAATTATAGGAAAATGGAGGATGATCCTCTAATAGATAATCATTACGAGGAGCATCTCAAAAAAGCACCGGTATTCACAAAAGGTGAAATCCAAAAACTGCGGGACTTCATAAAGAAATATGTAAAAAAAGGCGATCGCCATCAGCTCATATACCAGATTGAGCATGGCCGGATTCGCCCCTCTAAATCTTTGCAGGATTCCCTGACAAGCATGTTAAAAGGCAATGAAGAGTTTGTGATGATTGATGAGCAAAAGGTATTTTATGAAGAAGCACTTCATCTCGCCCTCGAATGTGTCAAAAATGGCAATAAGCAAGTGATGGTCATTGAAGGGGGCCCAGGTACCGGTAAATCCGTCATGGCGATCAACCTGCTGGTCAACTTAATAAACCATGGGCTAATAACACTATATGTTTCCAAGAACTCTGCCCCGAGAGATGTGTATGCTTCTAAATTGATAGGCACAATCCGCAAAACAGAGATTGATAACTTATTTAAGGGCTCCGGCAGCTTTACGGAATCCACTTTTAATGAATTTGATGTCATTATTGTCGATGAAGCCCACCGTTTAAATGAAAAGTCGGGGTTTTACGGAAATCAGGGAGAAAATCAGGTTAAGGAGCTAATCAATGCTGCCAAATTCACATTATTTTTCATCGATGAGAACCAAAGGGTAACATTGAAAGATATAGGGAGCATCGATTTAATCAAGAAATTTGCAGAGGAAGCCAATGCTGAATTAATTACTGGCCAACTGACATCCCAATTCCGCTGTGACGGTTCAGATGCCTATATATCCTGGCTGGATGATGTTCTCCAAATTAAAGAAACAGCGAACTCTCATTATTATGGAGTGGATTATGACTTTCGGATCTACAATGACCCGCATGAAATGCTAAGAGAAATTGAGAGACTTAATCAGATCAATAATAAGTCCCGATTGCTGGCAGGATACTGCTGGGAATGGCCAACTGCCGGCCGTTATGATACGAAGCATAAAGATATCAGCATTCCGGAACATAAATTTGAAATAAGCTGGAATCTTTCAGATAGCATTTGGGCAATTGATCCAAATTCAGTCAATGAAGCAGGGTGCATTCACACATCCCAAGGATTAGAATTCGATTATACGGGAGTCATCATTGGCCCAGACTTGCGATATGAAAATGGCCAGGTAATCACTGACTACACAAAACGTGCCAAAACAGACCAGTCCTTAAAAGGCATCAAAACCCTTGCCAAAAAAGACCCGAAAAAAGCACAAGCAGTAGCTGACCAAATCATACGCAATACTTACCGGACACTTATGACCAGAGGGCAAAAAGGCTGTTTTGTATTTTGTACGGATCCTGAGTTGAATGCTTACTTTGAAGAACGGCTGCAGCGAGCAAGGACTTATAATGATGTTTCGCCTGGAAGAGTGTTGAGAGTGGCTGAGGATCGGGAGGGTTATTAGATAGAGAATAAAAGTGCCTTTTCCCTTTATAGCATTGGGTTGGGCACTTTTATATTTACTTATGATACGGTTCCCCCCGATTAATCCGAAAAGCCCGATAAACCTGCTCCAGCAAGATCAGCTTCATCAACTGATGCGGAAACGTCATCTTCGAAAAAGACAGCTTCTCATCCGCCCGCTGCAAAACCTGCTGGCTCAATCCAAGAGAGCCGCCAATTACAAACGCAATCTTGCTCTTCCCGTATGTAGCCAGTTTATCAAGATTATCAGCGAGCTCTTCCGATGATTTCATCTTTCCTTCAATCGCCAATGCAATGACATGGGCATCCGGATGGATCTTCGCCAGGATCCGCTCGCCTTCTTTTTGCTTGACCTGGATCATTTCCGTTTCGCTTAGTTCTTCGGGTGCTTTTTCGTCGGGGACTTCGATGATGTCCATTTTGGCGTAGGCCGACAGTCTTTTCAGGTATTCGTCAATTCCTTGCTTCAGGTACTTTTCTTTTAGCTTTCCGACCGTAATAATTGAGATATTCACAGCATGTCCTCACTTTACAAACAAGATATCCACAGAAGTTATCCACATGTCCACATTTTTCATCCACATGTTGTATGGGATCATTCGTTCGCTACAACATATATTGCGGTATTTTGACAATATTCACAGGTTGTTGATAACTTTTTATCACCTTCAAGTTTTGTTAATTGCGGGAATGTTTCGTACTCATCCACTACTATATCTATTGCCAGATCAACGTGTTCGTCACAGCAGTAAATCATTTTCAGCATACTCCTTTTTAGGCCGGCCGCCTGTTTTTTTTATCCGAATTGTGGATAATTTTAATTCTCGGTTATGTATTTAAGTTATCCACATTTCATACTAACAAAACAATAAAAAACAGGAAAGCGATTATCGCTTTCCCATTTCATTAAAATGTCTCGCCGCTCAGCTTCATCGTTACTTCCTGGGTTTTGCCGTCGCGGTAAAACTTAATCTTCATCTGGTCACCCACTGATTTCTTCGTATAGAGATGCTGGCGCAATTCGATGATGTCTTTGATTTCCTGTCCATCCATCTCGACAATGACATCCATTTCCTTCAGTCCTGCCTGTGCTGCTGGAGAGTTCGGTTCTACAGATGTGATGGCCACACCTGATTTTACATCCTTCGGCAGTTTCAGTGCCTCCTGCTGGTAGTAGCCAGGAATTTCATTGACTGATGCCAGCTGAACGCCCATATATGGACGTTTTACTTCTCCGAACTTTTCGAGGTCATCAATGACTGGTCTTGCGTAGTTAATCGGAATCGCCAATCCGATTCCTTCTACAGCACTCTCTGCGATTTTCATGGAGTTGATGCCGATGAGCTGGCCGCTGATATTCACCAGTGCCCCGCCGCTGTTACCCGGGTTGATCGCGGCATCTGTCTGCAGAACCTCTGCCTGCCAGTCTACTGTTCCATTCTGGTCAATATCAACCGGTATGGCACGCTCCAGTCCAGAGATGATTCCCTGTGTGACTGAGCCGGAGAACTGGCCGAGAGGGTTTCCGATGGCAATGACGGGCTCGCCTGGCTTCAGCTTGTCTGAATCGCCGAATTCGGCTACCGTTTTGATTTCCTTTGCTTCTACTTCAAGCACAGCAAGATCCGTCCAAATATCGCTGCCTACCAGTCTTGCCGGCAGCTTGGTGCCATCCTCCAGGCTTACTTCCAATTCCTGAGCACCTTCGACCACATGGTGGTTTGTGACGATGAAGGCTGTATTTCCTTCCTTCTTATAAATAACGCCTGAACCTGTGCCGGCCGGCTGTCCGCCTCCTTTATTTCCTTCATTCGACCAGAAGCCGGCTGTCTGGATGTTCGTAATGCTTACAACTGCATCCCCGGCTTTGTCGACCGCCTTGGTTACATCGGTTGTCACATCGACTGAGACATTCTGAGTCCTGGCATTATTGTTGTCTCCCGCTGCTTCATCCTGCAGCTTTTCATCCGGTTCAACCGTATAAGGGAGCACGTCGTAGTCAGCAAGCTTTGGGACTGCAACCACGACCAGGATGGCCCCCAGTATGATGCCAACAAGGCTGGCCAGAAAGTATCCGCCCTTGTTGCCTTTTTGCCCTTTATAACGGTTCTGATGATCTTGATCATAATAGCCCAAACTGCACCCATCCTTTCTTTCTTTTGCAAAAAAAACGGCTGTTTTTAATATGAATGCTAGAACTTAGTCTTCCTTTATACCCAATATTATACTCTTCTGTTTTTAGAAATCTAACAAAAACGCATTCGCTGACGCAATCTTACGACTTTGTTCATACTTTAGTAAAATTTCCTCAAAAAGAAAAAGAGGAATACACGAAAGACAGCTGTCTCTCTGTGTATTCCTCTTATGTTTAAACAGCTGTTAAAATCGTCGGGACCTTCGGATCGGTATCCAAAAGGTCGAATTGTTCGCCGACAATGATTCCGCGGCTTTCCAATGTCTGGGCGACAGACATTCTCGCCAGATCCTTAATATTGTTATCCTGGCTTAAATGGGCAAGATAAAAGCTCTTCGTCCGGTCGCCGGCCACTTCACTCATCGCCAGCGCTGCATCCTCATTGGATACATGGCCGACATCGCTTAAGATCCTTCTTTTAATATTCCACGGATAGCGGCCCATGCGAAGCATCTGGACATCATGATTGCTTTCAAAGACGTAAGCCTCTGCATTAGAAATCAGGCCTTTCATGCGGTCGCTGACGTAGCCTGTATCGGTAATCAGTACAAGCTTTTTCCCGTTATCATGGAACACATAAAACATTGGGTCGGCTGCATCATGGGACACACCGAAGGATTGAATATCCAGGGATCCGAATGTTTTCACGGCTTCCATATCAAAATGAAACTTCTGGTCAACCGGCACTTGCCCAATCAGTCCGTCCATGGCCAGCCACGTTTTTTCATTGGCATAGATCGGTAGCTTATACTTCCGGGCAAGAATCCCGACCCCCTTGATATGGTCGCTATGCTCATGGGTCACCAGTATGCCTGAAAGCTTGCTGATGTCCCGGCCAATATGCTGAAATAATCCTTCCATTTGCTTCCCGCTTAAACCGGCATCTACCAGAAAGGAATGTCCCTCCGTCTCGACAAAGATCGCATTCCCCGTACTGCCGCTCGCAAGAACGCTGAATTGTAAAGACATGTTTTCCTCACTCCACTATTTTTTTCTCTTCGTTGCTAAGCTGAATAATTTTGCCCTCAAAGGCATCCACAAATAAATTCTCCTCGCCATTAATGACAAATCGCCAGGCAGGCGTCAATAATTGTGAAGAGCTCAAATGCACGAAGGTAAAATAACCTAACTCTACATTTGTGATTTTTGATTTAGGCAGAAGCGAGCCATTCTTGTAAAGGGTCTCGACAGCCTTGATCGGCTGAATGACTTTTTCGCTCTCTTCCTTCGATTCAATCTTTTCCAGAAGTGTCTGCTTGTAAGAGACGATTTCATTTTCATCATTTAAATAAAATGTGAGCTCGCCATTTAAATTCATATAAAACATCTTGTCTTCAAATTCCTGATAATACGTGATTTTATTGCTGTCTTCGGGCTTGTCCCAGAAGCGGTACTGATCCCCGAATAACACCCTGTTTTTGATAAAAGCGGATAATTCGGATGGACTGAACTTGTCACTGATCTTGATCGGCTCATCCAGAACTGAGTTCAGGGTGGTTCCTTCTGAAATCGTAATCTCCTGGCCTTCAAGCTTTGTTTCTTTCAGGTCCTCAAGCTCTTCAATATCAAATTCCACCGGCTTAGCCCTCAAGTAACGGTCTTTCGGGTTGCTTTTCGGAAGCGGTGACTCAAATGTGATTTCGGCACTCTTAAGCTGTTTTTCCAGGGATGCCTGGGCGACCGGTTCAAATTCACTGGCTTCCTTTAATTTGAAAAACTCGTACATCAAGTAAATATCCAGCACCAGGAAGGTTAAAATAAAGATTGTTTTAATCTTACTCCAATCCATTATTCATGCCCCCTGTCTCATCAAGCGAAATGCTCTTCCACGTTCCTTCATAACGGTAAAACCAGGAAGGCTCCAGACGGATAAAGGTGGTCTGCGCTTCCTTGACCAGCATCATCTGATACCCCAGTCTTACATCCTCCAGCAATTCCGGATCGAATCCCTCAAGGGCCAACAGGTACTCCATTACGCGATTTCCGGAACTGAGAGATACTTCTGTTGGCGTTTCCGTACTCAGTCCAAGCTGGAAGCTGCTTCGAACATACTCATAAATTTCATTTTGCCCCCAAATCTGGCGGATCTCAGACAGTTTCGGATCATCGCTGAAAATAGGATAGCCCGAAGATTCATACATCCGGAATACAACCCGATGGTTCACTTCATCTATTTCGGCGAATTGATAATTATCTGTCCATCCCGAATGTCCGTTAATGTAATCAATGCTCCTTTTCAGGAGGTCGCCTGACGGAAATGCCGGATTATCCCCGGCTGCCGGTTTAATATAACGAAGGGTATTTTTATCAGAATTCACCCTCAGCAGGCTTAAGGTATCATTATATTCATCCTCTGATTGCTGAAAGCTTTTCTGCACGACACCCGGATCACTGAACAAGGCATTTTTGTATTGTTCAGAGTCCAATTTTTTCTCGAGATATTGATATCTTGGCATTTTGGTATCCTGTGCGGGCAGGTAGATGGTTCTTTTATCAGATGGCTTATAAGCAAGATAGGCTCTGTATTCCGGGTTATATTCCGACAGATTGAAGTATTGGCTCTTGAAATTCTGAATAAAGGAAACAGGCACATGGCTTCGATAAATCTGCCGGTTATCCAATGAGACAAAATCAACAATTCCTTCCTTTTTACCCGTTTGCCTGGTATCAATGACAATATGATCAAATTGAAAATCAGTGAGATTTTTATCGCCAATTTTAATGACGGATTTATATAAGTCAATCGGAACAGAATCCGGAAATGCCAGAACCGCTTTTCCTTCATTATGAACAAACGATGGAAGGATGTCTGCTTCCTCTTTGATATTTTCAAAGTCAGCAAAGTTCCAATCGCTGATTTCGTTTATAACCTTATCAATCTCACCGGGACTGGCCGTGCCGAAGGTTTGTTTTTCATTGAGATGGAATAAGAGGGTGTCCGGTCTTACAATCTGATTTACTTCTTTTTTCTCGGCGATTGTCACTTCCTGAATGGTGTTTGCTTCTTTTTCAATTCGCTCAAAAGCCGGCTGGTAGGTCCAGAGATTCCAGGTCAGGAGGACACTTGTCACGACTAGAATGGTCAGTATGATGGATTTTATATTTTCATATTTCATTCCCAATCATCCTCTTCCGAGCGAACATATGGAAGGCTGAATGAAATCGTTGTCCCTTTCCCTTCTGTACTCGCTGCCCAAATTTTCCCGCCATGAGCCTCCACCATTTCTTTCGCAATGGCCAAACCGAGGCCTGTTCCGCCAAGCTTTCTTGTGCGGGCTTTATCCACCCGGTAAAAACGCTCAAAAATCTGCTCAATATTTTCTTTTGGTATTCCCACACCCTGGTCAGAAACGCTGACGATAATGAATTCATCTTTTTCCTCAATGCCAAACGTCACCTTTCCGCCTTCCGGAGAGTATTTCAGTGCATTGGAGATGATGTTGTCCAGTACCTGTGTGAGCTTGTCCTTATCGATTTCCACAAAAGCCGAATGGTCCGGAAGCCTTCTTTCAAACGAAACATTCTGCTGCTTCGTCATTTCAAAACGGTCTATAATTCTATTATAGAAGAAAATGAAATCAATCCAGTCCTTGCTTAAACGGTAATCCTTGCTGTCCATTTTGGAAAGCTGCAGCAGGTCATTAACCAGGCGGATCATCCGCTCTGTTTCATTTTGGGTGACATCCAGAAAGTTCGGGGCAATCTCCTCATCTTTCCAGGCGCCATCTGCCAGAGCTTCCAGATAGCTTCTCATCGTCGTGAGCGGCGTTCTGAGTTCATGTGATACATTCGCCACAAATTCGCGGCGTTCCATATCAATTTTCTCCTGCTCGGTGATATCATGCAAAACGGTAATTAAGCCGTTCACAAAACCGGTTTCTTTTTGAATAACCGAGAAATTTGCACGGAGAATCAGCGTTTTCGTTTTGGTGCTGTAATCCAGGATGACTGAATCCCGCTCATTTAAAAGCTCTTCAAAGGTATAATCCTCTTCAAGGCCTAATAGGGATACAATCGGTGAAGAAAGGACCGTTTCACGTGAAACATTCAGCATTTTTGCTGCAGGCTCATTAATGAGAATGACACGGCCTTTGCGGTCGGTAGCGATAACTCCATCGGTCATATAGGAAAGAACAGAGGATAATTTCCGCCGTTCGCCTTCCGTTGTGGCATGCGCTTCCTGAAGTTTCTTTGTTAAGCTGTTAAACGTAATGGCCAGCTGGCCAATTTCGTCATATCCATAAACTTTAACCTTGCGGGAGAAGTTCCCTTTTGCCATGGCCAGCGCCTGTTTCCGCATATCGGAAATCGGGCGTGTTACCGTCTGGGCAAGGAGTATTCCCAGAATTGCTGTGATGGCTAATGCAATGGCTATGCCGGATGTGAAAATATTATTTATCTGCCTCATCTGATCATAGATGTTTTCTATTTTAGCAACCAGATAGATGGCTCCATTGACTTCCCCATTATTATTTTTAATAGGGGTGACGAGAACCCATATCCGCTGTCCCTGGTCAACAAAATCCTCTTTTACCGGCTGTTTCGTGGCGATGGCCATCTTGATCAGATTATCCGTGGACCTTCCCCCGACAACCCCCTGATTATCGGGATCAGAGGTGCCAAGAATCCTCAGTGATTCTCCTTCAATGACACGGACTTCGGATATATCCGCAGAATTGTAATCACTTAACAGCCTTCTGATATCTTCCTCGAGGGAAGGGGCCTCCTCATCGGGAAGCCTTACCTTGGTCATCTGTTCCTCCACATAATAGCTGAGAAGATTAACCCTCTCCTGAATGGCATCTTTGAAATTTTCCTGTAAGGTCGATTCCAGCTGCCTGACAAAGTAGACTCCGATAATCTGCATCGCTACCAGGATGAGAAGAACGTAAATGATCACAAACTTCAAATGAATGGACCGAAAAAAACCCACCTTTTCCATGTACCCTTTTACTCCTGTTCAGGATTCCGCAAGTAATAACCGACTCCTCTTCTTGTCACGATCCATGTCGGGTGGCTTGGATTATCCTCGATTTTTTCCCGCAGTCTCCTGACGGTTACGTCAACTGTACGGACATCACCATAATAATCATAGCCCCATACGGTTTGAAGAAGATGTTCCCTCGTCATGACTTGTCCAATATGCTTGGCCAGATAGTGAAGGAGCTCAAACTCACGGTGTGTTAATTCAATCGTCTCACCGCGTTTGGAAACCACGTAGGCATCCGGATGGATTGTCAGTGAACCCACTTCGATTTCGTTGGATTCATCTTCTTCCTCTGCCTTGGCAACCTGCTGATGGCGCCTCATATTAGCCTTCACACGGGCAATCAGTTCTCTCGTGCTGAACGGCTTTGTTACATAATCATCTGCACCCAGCTCAAGACCCAGAACTTTATCAATTTCAGAATCCTTTGCTGTCAGCATAATGATCGGCATATCGTATTTCTTGCGCACTTCGCGGCAAACCTCAATGCCATCCCTCTGCGGAAGCATGATATCAAGCAAAATCAAGTCCGGCTTGATTTCTTCCACCTTTTCAAGGGCGTCATTGCCATCATAGGCACACACCACTTCATAGCCTTCTTTTTTTAAATTGAACTGCAGTATATCTGCAATTGGTTTCTCATCGTCTACAACCAGAATTTTTTTATCCATACCTATCTCCTTTTTCTTGCTCATTTATTTATTTTTGGAGCAGTAGAAGTCAGTTTCATGCATATGTTCTCTACTTTACTTTACCATGTTAACAGTGAGAATTCACCTATTACGAAAAGCTGGAGCCCCTGCCTGCCTCTGACACTTATTTCTTATTCTTAACCACAAAAGTCTCTAGCATGAAAACTAGAGACTTTTTTGCGTGTATTATTTATTTATATATTTTAGCGGATCCTGCCTTTTACCGTCTTTGTATACTTCAAAGTGCAGGTGAACACCGGTTGAATCACCAGTAGTTCCCATTATGCCGATTTTTGAGCCTTTTGAGACGGTTTGGCCAACGCTGACACTGATGGAATCCAGATGGGCATAAATCGTGCGGAAGCCATTGTTATGGTCGATGACGATTTTATTTCCATAGCCGCCATCCATGCCTGCAGAGACAACTGTACCGTTATCGGCTGCTTTGATCGTGCGGTCGCTCGGTCTTGCAATGTCAATTCCTTTATGCATTTTGCCCCAGCGGTATCCCATTTTACTGGAGATATAGCCGCCGACTGCCGGATAGGCAAAGCTGCCTTCACCGCGGGATGGAATCACCTTTGTTCCCTTTATGACAATTTGCTTCACAGGCTCTTCAAGAACCTTTTCGTCTTTTACTTCTTTTTTGACCGTTTGGCCGTTTTCTTCCGTAATCAGATAGGTTGCAGCACGAACGCCTTCCTTGCCTTCCTGCTTCACTTTCGTTTCGCCTTTAGGCATGCTGCTGTCTTCGACGATTTCTTTTTCAAAATCGATTTTTTCTTTTTTGAAAACTTCTTTATCTGCTAACACTTTTACATATGGCTTGTAGACAGTCACATTTAATTCCTGGCCTGCTTTAATGACTGAATCGTTCTTAAGGCCGCTGTTCAGTTCGATCAATTTCTTCATATCGAGGTCATGGGCACTTGCGATATTGCTTAGTGCATCGCCAGCTTTAACCACATATTTCTTTTCTTCAAGAGTTCCCTTTTGCAAAAGCTTCACAGCCTCATCTGCACTGATGATCTCATCCGGTTTCACAGTTGCTTCAGAAATGGAAACATCTTCCGTGAAGCGGACATCTAAAAGACGTGTTTCATCTTCCTTCAGCTTGGGTAAAGGAGTTGCAGAAGATGCTTTTCTATCTTCGAGTGCCTTTACGTCTTTTTCTGATACATAGGATGTCTTGATTTTCTGAAGGGCCGTTTTTGCCTGCTCCTCATTTTCCATATAAGCGATTTCCTTGCCGCCAATCACCAAGGCAGCCGCTTCGGCATGAACTTCCATCTTGTCTTTTAGGCCATCGATGGCTTCTGATTCATTTACTTCTGAGCTGGATTCAAAAACCTGCTCAGGAACAAAGGAAAGCTCCGATGCCAGCGCTAGCTTTAATCCCTTATTGGAACCTTCAGCCTCACTGATCTTTTGATCAGCCAAATCTTCGATGACACTTTTATCCGACACCGTTCCAATATATTCGTCACCCATATAGACATAATAAACGGTCACGAGCTTATCATCATTGGCAGAAGCGGAAACGCCGCCTGCGAATGTTAAAGCCGCCGCTGCAAAGCCGGCCGCGATCGTTCTATTTATAGTTTTCTTAAAGCTTTTCGCTGTAAATTCTGATGATGAGGTATCTTTTTTCATCCATTTAAACATGGTTACATCCCCCTAGACTACGGTAACAAACAACACTTTCATATAGTGCTATGTAACTACGAATTTGTAAATCTGATTTTTTCACAATTCCTACTTTACCATATAGCAAAGCAAATAGATTACGAGACTCAGGAATGTAACAAAACTGTATAATATCTGACATTTTATGACTTTTAATAGCAAAGCCAGGTGATGGTTTTTGTCGAATGAAGGATAGGAAATAATCCCTATTGGCAAGGGTTTGTTAGGGGTGCAAAAAAATGAAGGTGAGCTTGCGTCTAAATTACACAGGCTTTATGCAGAAAAGCGATTATATTACAGAAATATAACAAAAAGGAGCATGCTTGGTTACATACTCCTTCTTGGGATGGCTCAGGACGGAATCGAACCGCCGACACAAGGATTTTCAGTCCTTTGCTCTACCGACTGAGCTACTGAGCCTTATTAAATTATTAACGCCTAAATACTGTTTGGCTTCGTCCTTCGTCCCGATTTGACAATCGGTACGCTGAAGTGATTCAAGGGAGCTTATTCGGTCGTGCTCTACCGACTGAGCTACTGAGCCTTATTAAATTATTAATGCCTAAATACTGTTTGGCTTCGTCCTTCGTCCCGATTTGGCAATCGGTACGCTATTATGAAGCAGATTATGT